>NZ_JBNATZ010000051.1:0-13180 GCF_049701015.1 Desulfofundulus sp. | reverse complement strand
AGACACCGCCCTTTCACGGCGGTAACGCGGGTTCGAATCCCGCTGGGGTCACCATGCGGGCGATTAGCTCAGCTGGGAGAGCACATGCCTTACAAGCATGGGGTCGGCGGTTCAAATCCGTCATCGCCCACCAGTGAAAAGGAAGCCTTCCGTAAGCAGGGAGGCTTTTTTACGTTTTAGTTCAAGCAGTATTGAGAGGAAAGATATTGGGAGCCGTTTTCAAATTTGGCTCGCCATCCTGCCCGGGGTTCCTGGTAAGGAGATACCCCGGTTTTTTCTTTTCCACGCAAAATTTTTTGTCATAACAGAAGGAAAAGTCAAATATTTGTCTAAATGATAATTCATATCCTGGAACGCATTTCACTATTTGGAACGGAGGTGGAACGTGTGGCGATGGAAAAAAAGGCCAAGTTGCCCCTTGAAGGGATCAGGGTACTGGATATTTCCCGCGTCCTGACGGGGCCTTTCTGCACCATGATTCTGGGTGATCTGGGGGCGGAAGTTATCAAGGTGGAGATGCCCGGGACCGGGGATGAGACCCGGGGCTGGGGCCCGCCTTTTGTCAACGGTGAAAGCGCCTATTTCCTGAGTGTCAACAGGAACAAAAAGAGCATCACCGTTAACATGAAGTCGCCCAGAGGGAGGGAAATTATCTACAGGCTGGCCAGAGAGGCCGATGTGATGATTGAAAACTTCCTGCCTGGAACGGTGCAGCGTCTGGGTGTGGATTACGAGCGCATTAAGGAAATTAACCCCCGGATTATATACTGTTCTCTGTCCGGTTACGGGCAGGACGGCCCGTACCGCGATCACCCCGCCTATGACCTGTTAATGCAGGGTGAAGGTGGACTTATGTCCATCACCGGGGAAAAGGACGGTGAACCTGTACGGATTGGCGTGGCCATCATTGATATCGGAGCGGGTATGTACGCCGTTATCGGGATCTTAAGCGCCCTGATGACCCGTAAGGAAACCGGTAGGGGCCAGTACATTGACATTTCCCTTTTGGATACGGAAGTTTCCTGGTTGACCTACATGGCCAGTAACTATTTTGCCTCCGGAAAAGATCCCATCCGTATGGGTTCGGGTCATCCTTCCATTGTGCCGTACAGAGCTTTTCGTGCCAGAGACAAGTATTTTATTCTGGCTGTGGGCAATGACGCTATCTGGCAGCGGTTTTGCGCAGCACTCGACCTTCAGTTTGCTGATGATCCCCGGTTTATTACCAATGAAATGAGAGTAAAGCACCGGGATGAACTGGAGGAACTGCTGGCCGGGATTTTCATCCAGAAAGAAGCCAGCTACTGGGTAAATCTTTTGCACGAGCACAAGGTGCCCTGCGGGATGATCAACGCCATTTCGGAGGTGGTTTCCCATCCCCAGGTTTTACACCGGGGCATGGTGGTGGAAATGGAGCATGAAAAAGCCGGGAGAGTGAAGGTTCTGGGCAGTCCCCTGAATTTCTCCGAAACGTCCATTGAGTACCGGCTGCCCCCGCCGCTTCTCGGACAGCACACTTATGAAATTCTCTCGAGTTTAGGCTATACGGCCGGCGAAATCGAAGAACTGAAGGCGTGCGGGGCAATCTAAAATTTCATGGAATGGTTTGATGCTGATGAGCAATACTCTGCGCAAGGGTCTGATTGTTCTCCAGGCTATATCGGAACATGGCTCTGAAAACGGTTTGTCCATAAGGGAGCTTTTCCATCTTACGGGTTTTCCACCCAGCACCATTCACCGTTTTCTGCAAACTTTTAAAGATTTTGGGATGGTCGAGCAGGATCCAGAAACCAGGAATTACAGGCTGGGTCCCCAGCTGTTGAAGATGGGCCTGCAGGTCAGGGGAATGCTTGATTTGAGGAAGGAAGCCCTGCCCGTTTTAAAAGAGCTTACTCTTCGTACTAGCGAAGATTCTTATCTGACCGTCGTTCAGGGTAACATGGGTGTTTTTTTGGAAAGAGTGGAAGGTCCTTATCCGGTGAAAGTTATGGAGCTGGTTGGCAAGGAGGTGCCCTTGCACAGGGGGGCGGCCAGGAAGGCACTGCTCGCTTTCATGGATAACGATTTTATCCACCTCTACATCAAAGAAATGGTCGGACAGCAGGAACTGTTGCACCCGGAGATGTTGCTGGAAGAGATAAAAAAGATACGGCAACAGGGGTACGCGATTACCTATGGCGACTACCTCGACCACGGTGTAGGGATCGCCGCACCCGTTTATGATTTTTCCGGTTCCGTGAGAGCCTCCATAGGGATTATCGGCATTGAGAGCCGCTTTACTGAAGAGAGGCTGCCGGTTTTGATCAGGGAGGTGAAGCATGCTGCAGAAACGTTATCCCGGAAACTGGGGTATAACCGGGCACGGTCATCCGGGACTGCCGGGTTGAACAGCGTGGAGGAGATTTGTGAACTATAAAAGGAGGCTGATATTTATGAAGGATTTAATTTATGAAAAAAGTAACCATATTGCAACTATAACTCTTAATAATCCAGATAGGCTCAATGCATTTACTGTAAATATGATCAAGAGTTGGGTGGAAGCACTCAGGGATGCACAGAATGACGATGAGGTAAGAGTTATTGTAGTTACTGGAGCGGGACGGGCGTTTTGTGCCGGAGGCGACATTAAAGCCATGGAAAAGGGCGAAGGCTTTTTCCCGGCGGATGACTTTCCACCTCATGGAAAGTTAAATTCCTATCATAGAAAGAGAAGTTTATGGGAATTGATTCACCGCGTACCATTAACCATGGAAGATGTTGACAAGCCGGTGATTGCCGCCATAAATGGGGATGCTATCGGTGCCGGTTGTGACATGGCTTTAATGTGTGACATAAGAATAGCTGCGGAAGAAGCCAGGTTATCGGAGGGTTATGTGAAACTGGGGCTTGTACCCGGTGACGGGGGTGCTTATCTTCTGCCCCGTTTAGTGGGATTGTCAAAAGCATTGGAACTCCTCTGGACAGGTGAAATGATCAGTGCCCACGAAGCATTGCGCATAGGTCTGGTAAATAAAGTAGTGCCTGGAGAGAAGTTGATGGATGAAACATATAATTTTGCTTCTAAGCTAGCCAGTGGTCCACCTTTGGCTATTAGACTGATTAAACGGGCAGTTTACCAGGGGTTAAAAACTGATTTTAGGACTTCGCTGGATCTGATATCCTCGCATATGGCCATCATATCAGGGACGGAAGATCATCGTGAGGGAGTAAGAGCTTTAATTGAAAGGAGGAAACCAATATTTAAGGGTAAATAGTAGTTGGCGACCACCTCGACCACGGCGTGGGGATCTCTGCACGGTTCCGTCAGAGCTTCCATAGGGATTATCGGCATTGAGAGCCGCTTTACCGGAGACAGGCTCGGTTTTAATCAGAATAAAATTCCTGCCGGGAGGAGATTTTATGAACTTCGATTTACCGGAAGAGTTACAGGATATTAGAAGACTGGCCCGCGATTTCGCCGTGAGCGAAGTGCTGCCCACGGTGGATGCAGACGACAAGGCACACCGCTTTCGCCGGGATCTGGTGGAAAAGATGGGAGAGCTGGGCTTTTTAGGCTGCGTCATTCCCGAGGAATACGGCGGCAACGGGCTGGGCTACCTGGCTTTAGCCATTCTGGCCGAGGAAATAGCCCGGGTGCACAGCTCGCTGCGCATCATTTTTGCAGCCAACACCCTCGGCCCGGCCATCACCATCTGGCGTCACGGCAGTGAAGAGTTGAAGCGGAAGTACCTGCCGGGGCTCACCAGCGGCAAGCTGCTGGGTTGTTTTGCCATGACCGAGCCCAACGCCGGGTCAGATGTGGCGTC
Source organism: Desulfofundulus sp. (assembly GCF_049701015.1). Classification (NCBI taxonomy): domain Bacteria; kingdom Bacillati; phylum Bacillota; class Clostridia; order Eubacteriales; family Peptococcaceae; genus Desulfofundulus; species Desulfofundulus sp. The sequence goes on along the minus strand of NZ_JBNATZ010000051.1, from coordinate 9,374 downwards.
CATGAAGGCTCGCGCTGTGTTGGAAGGTGATTATTATATTTTGAACGGCAGCAAGATGTGGATTTCCCTGGCGCCGGTAGCGGACATAGCCCTCGTTTACGCCTACACCGACCCCTCCCAGCGGGCCAGGGGCATGTCCGCCTTCATCGTGGACATGAAGAGCGAAGGTATTACCGTGGAGGCGATAACTGAAAAACTGGGTAACTGGTCTTCGCCCGTGGGAACCATCACTTTTGAGAACTGCAGGGTGCCCAGAGGAAACCTCCTGGGACGGGAAGGTCAGGGGTTTGCTATCTGCATGCAGCAGCTGGACAATACCCGCCTGGCTTCGGCTGCGGGTGCGGTGGGAGTGGCGCAAGCCTGCCTTGACGTCGCCATCGAATATGCCAATACCAGGGAGCAGTTTGGGCAGCCCATTGGTAAGTTCCAGATGATACAGGACATGATTGCGCAGATGTGCGTCGACATTGAAGCGGCCCGCCTTTTAACCTACCGGGCGGCCTTCCTTAAGGACAAAGGAGTACCCAACACCCTGGAAACCTCCATGGCCAAGCTTTTTGCCAGTGAAGCCGCCAATAAATGTGCTGACTATGCCCTGAGGATATACAGCGCTTACGGCTATTCCGAGGAATACCCCGTGGCCCGGTTCTTCCGTGACGCCAAATATTATCAGATAGTTGAGGGTACCAGCAACATCCACAAACTCATTATCTCCCAGGATGCCCTGGGTTACCGTAAGGCCAACCGTTCGTCCTGATCATTCTCGAGTAGTAAGATGAGCTTGATCGCTACCCCGGTAAACGGGCACCGGTGACAGTACCCGCCCCGGCACTTACCGTTCAGGCCTGCTGTGGCAGGTAATAATGACAGGTAAGTTGCTGGGGCGTGTGCCGGTCAATATATCATCAATCAATTACTGTTCGACCGGTAACCCAGCTGTTTGGAAATTTCCCAGCCTCCCCATTGCAACAGTTTTATGCAACATTCAAGCTTATCCCTTTTCGCGCGGGCTTCAGGAAGACCTATGGAGAGGCTGGCCGCCACGCTGCCGTGCCGGTCGAAAATGGGTACGCTTATGGCTATCAGGCCCACGTTGCGCTCTCCCCAGCTGATGGCATAACCATCCCGCCGTATTTCTTCCAGCCGCTGGTGGAGCTTTTCACGGTCTGTAATGGTGGTGGAGGTGAATGGTTTCAATTCCAGTTCCCTTATGATTCTTTCCCTGTCCTCGTGAAAGGCCAGGAGCGCCTGGGCTGATGCTCCCACGTAAAGGGGTGAGCGCTGGCCAATGTTTACTGAAGCCTTTAGCGCGTGTGAGCATTCCAGGAATTCAATGCATACCCTTTCCCCATCCAGAAGTATATTAAGATAAACGGCTTCGTTTATTTTATCCCTTATCGTGCGCATGATGGGAAGGGCTGCTGTGCGTACATCCATGTGGCCAGCGACAATGCTGCCCAGGTCTAAAAGGCGCGTTCCCAAACGATATTTACTGGTAGAAATGTTTTTGCTGACAAACCCGTGCTTTTCCAGGGTATTTAACAGGCGTAACACTGTTGGTTTGGACCACCCGAGTTCCCGCGTAAGTTCCGCGAGGCTCCACTCCGGTTTTTCATAGCTGAATTTTCCCAAAATTAAAAGAGCCTTTTCCGTAGCAGCTATCGTTTTCATTTTATGAGGCGTTCCCCCATTATTACATAATGCGTAACGCAATTTTGTACCACGTTATTATCCTAAACCAGCAAAATAAAGCCAATCAATGATCCTAAAATGAACGGTTTCATTCGAGACTCGAATGGTAAAATATTAAGGGTCAACGGTTCCTCAAAAGACTCCATCCCTGGCGCAATTACAGGCTGGCTGGTGCCTGGTTCTTGCGGCTGATACTGGTAAATGTTACAATAATCTTATGTAACCAATCGTGCGCTCCGTCTCACACACTCCGGATGCTCTGCCGGGGTTTTTGAACGCGGTTTTATAGAAACAAAAAACGGAGGGGTTATTTATATTGCGTCTGACCAGGCGCCTTGCGGCCATTGCTGCCTGTGTACCACCCGGGGTGGTGGTGGCGGATATCGGCACCGATCACGCCCTTTTGCCCATCTATCTGGTGGAAAAGGGTATCTGTCCCAGAGTGGTGGCTACCGAATTAAATCCCGGCCCTTACCGCAGTGCCATTGAGGCCGTTAACCTCCAGGGTCTCGATGGTAAAATTGAGGTGCGCCAGGGGGACGGCCTGCACCCCCTTTTACCCGGGGAGGCTCAGGTGATTGTCCTGGCCGGCATGGGTGGTAATACAATCCGGCAGATTCTGGCGGATTCTCCCGAGGTGCTGGCTGCCGTGAGGCGGTTAATACTGCAGCCGATGGTGGATGCCGGGGACTTGAGGTTGTGGCTTGTGGGAGAGGGCTGGCGCCTGGTGGACGAAATGCTGGTCGAGGAGGATGGGCGTTTATATGTGATTGTGGTTGCCGAACGGGGCAGGGAAAAGGTTTCAGATCCATACTTGCTGGAGATTGGTCCGCGTCTGGTGGAAAAGAAGGACCCGCTGCTTCCCGCTTACCTGAGCAAATTAATGGCGCATTACCAGCGTATCCTGAAAGCCCTGGCTCGCAGTCGCAGTTCCCGGGCTGAAGAAAAGGCTCTTGAAATTTCGGATAAAATGGCCCGCATTCAGGAGGTGTTAAAAGAATGGCCGTAACCGGTGCAGACATTGCCGCCATCATTGAAGAGATGGCTCCCCTGGAGCTGGCGGAACCATGGGACAACCCCGGCTGGCAGCTGGGGGATCCGGGTGCCCCCGTCCGTCGCATACTGCTCTGCCTGGACGTAAATGAAGCGGTATGCCGGGAAGCTCTGGAAAGGGATGTTCAGCTGATTGTGAGCCACCACCCCCTTTTCTTTAAAGAATTTAAGCAAATCCGTATGGACCAGGCCGGTGGGGCACTGGTGACCGGGCTTATCCGGGCCGGTATTTCCGTTTATGCCGCCCACACCAACCTGGATCGCTGCCGCGGCGGGGTGAATGACGTCCTCGCCCGGCGGATGCAGTTGGAGGATGTCCGGGTATTGAGTCCCGGCAAGGAACAATACTTGAAACTTGTGGTTTTTGTGCCCCTGGATCACGTGGATGCGGTGCGCTCGGCCATCGGGGCAGCCGGGGCCGGGTGGATTGGGAATTACAGTGACTGTACCTTTGGGGTGGAGGGGACGGGCACTTTCAAGCCCCTGGAAGGGACCAACCCCTATATCGGCCGGCAGGGCCGTCTTGAGCAGGTAAGGGAGGTCCGGCTGGAAACCATTGTCCCCCGGAGGCTGGTGGAGCGGGTGGTGCGGGCCATGCTGGGGGCCCATCCCTACGAGGAGGTGGCCTACGATCTCTATCCACTGGCCAACCAGGTCACCCCTTCCAGCGGCCTGGGCAGGATGGGCGTGCTACCGGAATCATTGCTCCTGGAGGACTTTGTTATTCGAGTAAAAGAAACCCTCCAGTTACCCGCGCTACGCTGGGGAGGAGAGAAAGGACGTCCGGTTAAGCGGGTGGCCCTTTGTGGCGGTTCCGGTGGTAATCTCTGGCCCAGGGCCCTGGCGCTTAACGCGGACGTCTTCGTGACGGGAGATGTGGGCTATCATACTGCCCGGGATATGCTTGCGGCGGGTTTGGCTTTCGTGGATGCCGGTCACTTTGGTACCGAAAGGGTAATCCTGCCGGTTCTGCAGGAATATTTACTCCAGGCCTGCCAGGAAAGGGGTCTGGCTGCAGAATGTTTGCTCAGCGATGTGGAAGGGGACCCTTATTTTTACTCATGCTGACCGTGGTTCCATAGATCGCAGGCCTTGCAACACTTTTTTTTAAGTGCGGAATTTAACCTCTTGAACTGCGAAATTTGCAAAAACGATTTTAATGTGCTATAATCGTCTATGCGAAACGAGTTGCTGTGAGTAAACCGGGTGGTCGCGGGTGCCCTTTGAGGGTGCCTGAGGAAAGTCCGAGCTCCACAGGGCAGGGTGCTGGGTAACACCCAGTGGGGGCGACCCCAAGGAAAGTGCCACAGAAATGTAGACCGCCCAGCACTCAGTCCAGCAGTCAGCGAATAAAAGGTAACTGCCGGACTGAGTGCTGGGCAAGGGTGGAACGGTGCGGTAAGAGCGCACCAGCGGCCACGGCGACGGGCCGGCTAGGTAAACCCCACCTGGAGCAAGACCGAATAGGGGGACAATGGAGTGGCCCGCTCCGTCCCCGGGTAAAGGTCGCTAGAGGCGTCAGGCAACTGGCGTCCCAGATAGATGATCACCCAAGACAGAACTCGGCTTACAGGTTTGCTCACAGCATAGCCATAGGGCCGGACTGTTCGTAAAGAGCGGTCCGGTCTCGTTATTTCCGCGTTTCCCTCCTCCGGAAGAAGTAAAAAACCTCCCCGCGGGGAGGATTGGCAGGAGATTTTTACTGTGAATCAGGGTTTTCGTTGGCCAGCCGGGAAGTGGCGCTTCCCCATGTCCACCGGTTGTTGGCGTAATAGTTCCAGGCCGTGGAGGCTATAATTCCGGCCCCGTTGGCCAGGATGGCCGGTATGCGAAGGTAACAGTGCAGGGCACTTAAAACTGCTACATTGATCACCATACCCGCACCCGAACAGAGGTAAAATTTTATTACCCGGCCCAGCAGGTGGTCTTCTTTTTGCTGTGCCCAGGTATAGAGGTCATTAAGCAGGAAGTTGCCGAATATGGCCAGGCTGGTGGCCAGCAGGGCCGAAAGTATCACATCCAGGGAAAAAAGTCGGGTAAAGAGCATGAAAAAGAACATGTTCACCCCGACTCCTGTTGTTCCCACCAGACAAAACTTCCAGAAACGCAGGTCTTCGGGGCTGCTTGAAACCAGACGTACCAGGTGGCGCAGGTAGTTGACCTGTTCGGTTAAGCTCATTTTAGAGTGGTTACCCCGTCGCCGCTCAAACGCGTATGGTACTTCGGCCGGGTGCTGGTAATTCCCGCGTACCAGCACTTCCAGGAGAATCTTCCACCCGAGGGGTGAAAGTTTCACATCTTCAATTACTTCTTTTTTAAACATGAAAAACCCGCTTAAAGGGTCATTGATCGGACGGACCTTCTTTAAGGCCAGGCGGCCAATCAAGCGAGCGGTTAGAGAAATAACTCTCCTCAAGGGGGTCAAGCCACCGTCTTTACCCCCGGGTACAAAACGGGAAGCAATAACCAGGTCATTTCCCGTTTCGATACTATCGAGCAGGCGGGGTAGAACCTCCGGCGGGTGCTGGAGATCCGCGTCCATGACCGCCAGCACTTCACCCCGGGCTGCTCTGAAACCCTCCACCACGGCGGTGGCCAGCCCCCGCTGGTTGTGCCGGTGTATGAACCTCACACGGGGGTTGTTACGGCTCAGACCTTCCAGCACTTCAGTCGTAGCGTCCGTACTGTCGTCCACAAACAGAATTTCAAACTCTTTTCCTTTCAGCGACTCACAAATACGTTCGGTCAGTGGGATGATATTATGTTCTTCGTTGAATGTAGGGATGACTACTGTTAGCAAAAGGCATTACCTCCTGTGTTTAAGCGACCCAATGCCCGCGGGCGAAGAGCAAATAGAGAAAGAAGAACAGGGAGGAGCTCAGGGCGAGGATAAGATTGTGTGCCCTTTCTTCTCTGGCCAGCCGGGCCAGGGTCAGATAAATAGGAAATATTACCATCACAAATCGCGGCATGCTCAATAACGGCGCATGGGGTGCCGGGGAGCAAAGAGGTATCACCAGGCTGAACAACGCAAATAATGTGTAGGACGGGCGTTCTCTGCCCGCGGAAAGGAAAAACAAAACCAAACCCACCAGGGTGAAAGAGAGATCCAGCAGTTGACGGCTAAAGCGCCGGTTTTCCCACAGGAGCACTGCGGCCTGTTTCATGCTGTCCCAGGGCCATGCGAAAGAGCGGTGCCAGAATTGCTGGGCTTTGACAAAGGCAAGGGGATTACCCAGTTCTGTCCGCAGGAAAATCATAAAAAACAGCAGGCCGGCAGGTATTAGGGCCAGGAAAATAACATCCTTGCTTATTTTCCCTTTTGTTGCATGCCAGTATTCCCACAACCCCGGAAAAAGCAAAAATATACCCATATTGCGCGTGGATGCGGCCAGCATGCCGAAAAAGCCGGCTGGAAGCCACCTTCTCCGGCGGAAAAAATAAAAGGTCACCAGTACAAGCAAAAGATAAAGAGATTCAGTGTAGATGGCGGACAAGAAGAAGGCAGTGGGAAACAGAGCCAGGTACCACATAGCCCGGCGGGACGTCTCCGGATCATAGTCCATGCGGGCCAGACGGTAAAAGATAGCCAGGATACCGGCCAGGGAGAGGTTGGATATCAGAATACCGGCTGCTACCGGGTTCATGCCCAGCCGGCTGAAAAGGTGAATCAGCAAGGGGTACAGGGGGAAGAAGGCTGCGGACTTCTGGTTATAGCCCTCCCGGGCAATTTTCAGGTACCAGCCGGCATCCCAGCGATTGAGCCCGCGGCCCACAATTTCAAAAAAATGTTTGGGATCATAATAACCCGGGAAAAAAACAACGGCAAAATACCCGGCCAGCACCATTAAAAGCTGATGAGCCAGGTAGATAACAACTAAATCTGAATTAAATTTAAACAAATCGTAGAGTCGCCGGTACATAGTTACACCCTATAAGTTTTACCGCCATCTGTTCTACTTATACACCGCTCGAATCAGAGTAAAAAAGCGAGATGCTCGATTTAAGCATCTCGCGCGACAACTGGTAGAGAGAGTTGCCATGATACTTTTTAACTTTGTTCTCCATCTTTATAATAGAGATGGAAGTGGTTGTGCTGAATACGTAGAACATGACACCTGCCGCACTGCGGGCAGGTAATAGACTGTTCATCAATAAAGCGCATCTCACCAAGGTGCCGGCCACAGCATTTAACTTCCACGCCGGTAATGCGCCCATCCGGAAGATGGTTCACCCGGTAATCCACCAGGGCTTTTTTGTTCAAGGTTACCACTCCTGACTGACAGGCATTTTTTCTATTATACCGTAAATACTGGGAATAAGTAAATTTAAACGTTTATGATCCTGTGTCAATGGTGTATAATGGCCGTAGTGAAAGCGGCACCAGTACCCAGAAAGGACGGTTTTATCGTTGGTCCAGAAAAAAGAAACCGGTGTCCACGGTAAACGCAGGCCGAGACGGCGCAGGTCAAAGGTTGCTCTACCCAAGGGGCCGTTAAAACTCGACCATTTTCAAGAAGAAGCAATTGCTGCCTTGCTAAACGGGTATACCGTCCTGGTGGCTGCACCAACGGGGACTGGTAAAACCCTGATTGCCGAAAAACTGCTGGAGCATATACTGGCTGCAGGCAGGGGGGCGGTCTATACGTCGCCCATTAAAGCCCTGTCCAACCAGAAGTACCGGGATTTTGGGCTGCTTTTCGGACCGGAACGGGTGGGGTTGATCACGGGCGACCTTTCCCTTAACGAAAGGGCGCCCCTGCTGGTCATGACGACGGAAATTTTTCGCAACTGGTGTTTTGCCAATCCCGAAGAACTGGAACACACCTCCCACGTGATTTTTGATGAGATGCACTACCTGGATGACCCGGAGCGGGGTACGGCCTGGGAGGAAAGTATCATCTTTGCTCCGCCACATATAAAGATTCTGGGCCTCTCTGCTACTGTACCCAATATTAAGGAAATATCTTCCTGGATGGCCGAGGTACGGGGTGAAGTGGTGAAAGTTATTGAAGAAAGGTGCCGGGCTGTTCCCCTGGAGATTTCCTGGATTGCCCCTGGAGGGCAGATACTCGATGAGGAAGAAGCGCGCGAAGAAATTGCCGAGAGACAGGAAATTCGCCGCTGGCGCCGCCACCGCTGGCACGACGTAATGATTGCTGGCCGGGAGGTATGGGATTAGGGGTGAAATGACTTGGTTGCAATTTTTTCCAGTCCAACCTGTGTTGAAGTAATAGAAGCTATTCAGGACCACCTGCCGGCCCTTTATTTTGCTTTCAGCCGCGGGCGGACCGAGTTGCTGGCAGAAGAACTGGGCCGGGAATGGGATTTCCTTACTTCCGGGGAAAAGCGGGCTGTCCGGCGGATGATCCAGGAAGCGGAGGAGAACAACCCCGGGCTGTTCGGCTCCCGTCGCCAGAACCTGCGCCGGCTGTTGCTTCAGGGTATTGGTTACCACCACGCCGGCCTTTCACCGTTGCTCAAAGACCTGGTGGAAAGACTGTATGAGTCCCGGCTGATTTACGTCCTTTTCTGTACGGAAACCTTTGCCGTAGGAGTTAACTTCCCTGCCGCCAGTACGGTTTTTGACGCCTGCCGCAAGTGGGACGGCCAGGAATTCCGTCCCCTTTTAAACCGGGAATTTTTTCAGATGGCCGGGCGGGCCGGCAGGCGCGGCTATGACCCCGTGGGCCGGGTTTTTGTGCGCATCGACGAGCGTTTTCCCGAACAAACAGGTTTTTACCGGGAGGACGAGGTGGAACCGGTCCGGGGCAGGCTCACCATTTCTCCCAATACCGTACTGAGCCTTTTGCACTGGAAAACCGATGTAGAAATACGGCGCTTGCTGGAAAAAAATTTATCCGTCTATCAGAGCAATAAAGAGAGCCGGTTGCTCCGCCAGGAAGTAGAGGGGTTGGAGGAAAAGTCGGGGGAACTGGTACGGGTTTTTTGCCCTGACCGGGGCCAGCCCTGCTGCGAACTTTACCGGGTCAAATTGCGCAAGGAGCTTAACCAGCTCAAGAAAAGCAAGCACCGTAATCGTGCGGACAGTAAGCTGCGTCGTCAGGAGATACAGTTTATATTGCAAAAAGGGCGGAAAAAGTGCCACTATAAATTATGCCTGGAGGCGGCCAGAAAGCTGCGCCGACTGGAAGAAAGAATCCACCTGTTGCACAAACGCTTGAAGCAGCTGGAGAAACACTCGCGGGATTACGTCCGGGATTTTGAGAATGTGTGGGGTCTCCTGGAGAAGCTGGGTTATGTACATGGTCGTGAGCTTTTACCGCGGGGTAGGTTCGCTCTTTACGTGCACGTTCAAGAGATACTGGTTACCGAACTGGTCTTTTCGGGTATTCTCCTGGAATCTCCTCCTGTCGAATCAGCTGCCATCCTGGCCGGGGTGGATTACCAGCCCGGGAGGGATGAGCAGGTAATCCCGCCGCCTTTCTCCCTGGACAGGGTGGAGGAGCTGCGCCGCTTTCTGCTCCAGAACGGAGTCCCGGAGCACTTTTGCGTCTGGTCACCCCTGCCCGCTGCCCTGGCCGCAGCCTGGTACGAAGGCGCTAGCTTTGAACAGCTTCTGGGTATGACCAACCTTCAGGAAGGTGATATCTTTTCCATCCTGAGCC
>NZ_JBNATZ010000050.1:11393-13800 GCF_049701015.1 Desulfofundulus sp. | reverse complement strand
TATTTGCCGGGGGGCCCAGGTATTGAATATTGCCGCGGGGGGGGATATTTATCAGGATATCGTCACCCAGGTTCCGGGTTGCTTGAAGCACCACCAGCGGGCTCCCCGGTGGTGTGCCACCCACGGGATCATGGTGGAGGAAAACACGCGCCTGGCCGGCATATTTGGTTCGGGGATCATCCGGGTGAACAGCTTTCACCACCAGGCAGTACGACGGCCCGCTCCGGGGTTTATTGTTTCTGCCCGGTCCGGGGATGGTATTATCGAAGCCGTAGAAAGTGCGGGCGAAGGATTTGCCCTGGGGGTGCAGTGGCACCCCGAAACCATGTGGGAGCATGACGAACGTTTTTTAAACCTCTTTGCGGCTCTGGTCGACGCCAGCCGGGAGTGCAAAAGCCGGAAAGGGAGATGAACAATTATGCTGGCCATAACCGGTGGAAAAGTTTTACCATGGCCGGGGAAATATATGAACCGGGCATGGTGCTTGTAGAGCAGGGAAAAATTGTCGCTACCGGTCCTTTAAGCAGGGTCCCGGCAGGGGTTGAGGTGGACGATGCTACCGGCTGTGTGGTCATGCCCGGGTTTATCGATGCCCACTGCCATTTGGGCGTGGCGGAGGAAATCTACCGGGAAGAGGGGGATGATACCAATGAATATACCGACCCTGTCACCCCCCACCTGCGTGCTATCGATGCGGTCTACCCTGCCGATGTGGGTTTTGAAGATGCCCGGGCCGGGGGAGTGACCACCGTCGCTACCGGTCCAGGCAGCGCCAATATTATCGGTGGCGAGATGCTGGCCCTTAAAACTGCCGGCCAGGTGGTCGACCGCATGGTACTCCGGGCCCCGGTGGGCTTGAAAGCGGCCCTTGGTGAGAACCCCAAGCGTACTTACGGACGTGAGAAAAAAATGCCCGCCACGCGTATGGCTTCGGCAGCCCTCTTAAGGGAAGCGCTGGCTAAAGCCCGGGATTACCAGCGTAAGCTGGAAGCGGCGGCGGCCGGGCAGGGTGAACGTCCCGACCGGGATCTGAAAATGGAGTCGCTATTACGGGTGTTACGACGGGAAATTCCATTGAGGGTGCACGCCCACCGGGCCGACGACATTATGACCGCCCTGCGCATTGCCCGGGAATTCAATCTTTTGCTGGTGGTGGAGCATTGCACCGAAGGGTACCTGGTGGCGCGGGAACTGGCCTCTTATGGGGCCATGGCTGTGGTGGGGCCGATGATTACCAACCGGGCCAAGGTGGAGCTGAAGGGGATTTCCCTCCAGACCCCCCGGATCCTGGCCGAAGCTGGTGTCCCTTTTGCCATCATGACCGACCATCCCGTGGTCCCCATCCAGTACCTCGCTTTGTCCGCCGCCCTGGCCGTCCGGGGAGGGTTGCCGGAGGAAAGGGCCCTGCAGGCCATCACTCTGGATGCAGCCAGGATACTGGGTTTGGAGAGCCGGTTGGGCAGCCTGGAACCGGGTAAGGATGCAGATATAGTCGTACTGAATGGTCATCCTTTCGATGCACGCACCCGTGTCATGAGAACATATATTGACGGCCAGCTGGTTTACAGATCTTAATGTGTGATGCCATGTGTGATGCCAGGAGAGCAAAGGAAAGTCAAAATGATTGTTGCGATTGAGATTTAAAAATGTCATGACGAGAAGAGTGAAGTGGGGTACTTATTTCAGAAAATAATGACAGTTGCGACCGATATTGGATTATAGTGGTGAAATCAAATATTTTTTGATATAATTCGTTTTACTTGAAATAACCTGGCAGGATTAAATGAATTTATGTCGAACAAAACTAACATACAGAAACGGAAGGATCAGGTTTTGATGTAATATCATGTTACTCTTTGTCGGAGGTGCGCTGTTTGAGCAAGGAGGTTTTTGATGTTCTAATAGTTGATGACCAGCCCGGAGTACGATATTTGCTTGAGATAATTATCAGGGATTTCGGTCACCAGGTACATACTGCAGAGAACGGGCTGGTGGCCATTGAGAAGGTGCGCCAGGTTCGTCCGCAGGTAATTTTTATGGATGTCAGGATGCCTTTGATGGACGGGCTGGAGGCACTGCGGCGCATTAGAAGGATCGCCCCGGAGACCATAGTTGTCATCATGACCGCCTATATTTCCGAACAGATAAGGGAGCAGGCATTGAAAAACGGGGCTCTTTGCTGCATGGCCAAACCGTTTGAGATCGAAAAGGTTAAAGAATTGATTCAGGACCTGACCATGAAAAAGCAAAACTATTTTTGGGATGAAAGCTGTGTAATTTAAAATTTAAGGCAGGAAAAATCTTTTCAACAACGAATATTATAGCCAATACAAAAATTAAAAAGTTAAGAGGTTTTACTGCCCATAGGGGTGCCCGGTACCAGTAGTTGCAGGTCTGTCTTAAAACG
>NZ_JBNATZ010000050.1:2730-11383 GCF_049701015.1 Desulfofundulus sp. | reverse complement strand
AAGGAAGCCATGCCTTTTGTGTGTGGGTGCCGGGCTGAGAAAAGCGTTTTTCGCTTTACCCTTTGAACCTGATCTGGGTCATACCAGCGTAGGGAAATGGGTGAACTGTCGGAGTATACTGTACCCATCTCCTTATCAGGTGGATGGGTATTTTTTATGGGAGGGGTTTCCATGGGAGAGCTCTACCGGGTTCTCGATGCCAATTTTAACCGCGCCCGGGAAGGGCTGCGGGTGGTGGAAGAAGTGGCCCGCTTTATTCTTGATGATGCCGGGATGACCATGCGCATAAGGGATATGAGGCACCGCCTGGGGATCTGGCAGGAAAGCTTTCCCGGGCGGGGGACGGTTCTCGTGGAAGCCCGGGATGTGGAGGGTGATGTGGCCGCTCCCGCTCCCGCGGCCAGGGGAGAGGAACAGAACACTATTATACAGCTGGTCATGGCCAACTTTAAACGGGTGCAGGAAGCTACACGGGTGCTGGAGGAGTATGCCCGTCTTTTGCCGGTAGCCGCTCCTTTTAAGGATATCCGCTATGCCGCTTATCTGGTGGAAAAGGAAATGGTGAGCCGCCTGGTACAGTTGGGTGCGTTTGGATCCCCTTCCTGTCAACCGGGAACCTGCGGGATTGATTACAGCCTGTACGTAATTACGGGGGATAAGTTCAGCCGGGGCCGGTCGATTCTGGAAGTGGCCCGGGCAGCTATTGAAGGAGGGGCCACAGTTTTACAATTGCGGGAAAAGGAATTTACCGCCCGCCAGCTGATTGACGTCGGACACCAGCTGCGCCGCTTGACGCGGGAAAAGGGAGTCACCTTTATTGTCAACGACCGGGTGGATGTAGCTCTGGCGGTGGATGCCGACGGTGTACATCTTGGCCAGGATGATCTGCCCGTCGGCATGGCGCGGCGCATTCTCGGCCCCGGCAAAATTATCGGTATCTCCACTCACAGCGTGGAACAGGCCCTGGAAGCCCAGCGGCAGGGTGCCGACTATATCGGTGTGGGTCCCGTTTTTGAAACCCACACCAAAGATGATGTCCAGGCCCCGGTGGGTGTGGACCTGGTGCGACAGGTGGCATCCGCGGTCAGCATACCGAAAGTGGCCATCGGAGGCATCAAGGCCGGTAATGTGGAAGAGGTGATTGCTGCCGGGGCTGACGGGGCGGCAGTGATCACGGCAGTGGTGGCAGCAGAAGATGTATCCGGCGCTGCCCGCGAACTGCGTTCCCGGATCGATAAAGCAAGGAGGTATTTGAAATGACTCAACTTTTAGCAGCCCGGGCAGGGGAAATAACGGCGGCCATGCGCCGGGTGGCTGAGAGAGAAAGGTTGCCGGTGGAAGAAATTTTAAGGAAGGTAGCTGCCGGTACGGTGGTTATTCCGGCCAATAAAAACCATGCAGGCCTGGACCCATGCGGTATCGGGGAGGGCTTGCGTACCAAAATCAATGCCAACCTTGGGACCTCTACGGCTTTTGCCAGTATCCAGGAAGAATTAACCAAACTGGAAGCCGCTTTGAAGGCCGGAGCCGATGCGGTGATGGACCTTTCTACGGGAGGCGACCTGGACGGCTGTCGCAGGGCGATTATTGCGAGGAGTTCCGTACCGGTGGGTACCGTTCCCATTTACCAGGCGGCTGTGGAAGCCAGGGAAAAACGGGGTAGTATTGTGCAGATGAAGGCCGACGACCTGTTTGCCGTAATTGAAAAGCAGGCTGCCGACGGGGTGGACTTCATCACCGTGCACTGTGGGGTCACCCTGGAGGTCATCGGCCGGCTGCAAAGGCAGGGGCGCGTTACCGATATCGTCAGCAGGGGCGGTTCTTTCCTGGCGGGGTGGATGCTTCACAACGGCCGGGAAAATCCCCTCTATGAACAGTTTGACCGGCTGCTGGAGATATGCCTGCGTTACGACGTTACTTTGAGCCTGGGTGACGGCCTGCGGCCGGGATGCCTGGCCGATGCCACCGACCGTGCTCAAATCCAGGAGTTGATTGTACTGGGAGAACTGGTGAACCGGGCGCGTGCCGCGGGTGTGCAGGCCATGGTGGAAGGCCCCGGGCATGTCCCCCTGGACCAGGTGGCCGCCAATGTGCAGGTGCAGAAGACGCTGTGTAACGGTGCTCCCTTTTACGTTCTGGGCCCCCTGGTTACCGATGTGGCTCCGGGGTACGACCATATTACCGCCGCCATTGGGGGAGCTGTAGCAGCCATGGCCGGAGCCGACTTCTTGTGTTATGTGACTCCCTCCGAACACCTGGGTCTGCCTACCATAGATGACGTCAAGGAGGGTGTGGTGGCGTCCCGCATTGCCGCCCACGCGGCAGACCTGGTCAAGGGCGTGCCGGGAGCCCGGGAATGGGATCTGGCTATGGCCCGGGCCCGCAAGGCCCTGGACTGGGAAGCCCAGATAAGGCTGGCCATTGACCCGGAAAAAGCCCGGGCATACAGGGAGAAGCGAAATCCGGCCGGAACCAGGGCCTGTACCATGTGTGGCGATTTCTGTGCCATGGAGATTGTGGCCAGGTATCTGGGTGCGGAACGGGTGGAAGAATGTTAGCGGAATTAAAAAAGTAATGTCTGTCGCTCCTTAAGGGACGGCTGCCGCTCCGAGCGTATCTGGTACAGTACCTGTATGGCATTGAGGAGATGTATGGAACCTTGAAGCTTGGTGATCTGGGCGAATTCGGCCTCATAAACCGTTTGTCCCGGGATTTGATCAACCGGCCGGGAGAGGTGGTGCGGGGCATAGGGGACGATGCGGCGATTTTAAACCTGGAAGGCCCCTGGTGGCTGTTGTTCACGACCGACATGCTGGTTGAAGGGGTTCACTTTTCGCTGGATTATGCCACTCCCGCTCAGGTGGGCATCAAGAGCGTGTCGGTTAACGTGAGCGACATTGCGGCTATGGGCGGGTGGGCCGCTCATGGTGTGGTTTCCCTGGGCCTGCCCGCGCGCCTGTCCGTGGAGGAAGTGGAGGAACTTTACCGGGGTATCAGGCAGGCGGCGGGTGAATATGGCTTGAATATCGTGGGTGGAGACACGGTGCTCTGCCCGGAGCGGCTGGTGATCAACCTGGCCCTGGTGGGGTTCGTGGAAAAAGGCCGGGCTGTGTGCCGCGGTGGGGCTAGAGTGGGGGATTTGATCTATGTCACCGGCAGCCTGGGTAAATCCGCAGCCGGGCTATACCTGTGCCGGCACCCGGATTTAACTGTTGACCCTGGGGTGGCGGCTTTCCTCAAGCAGGCACACCTGGAACCCCGGGCGAGATTGCGGGCCGGGCGAGTCTTATCCCGGGCCGGGGTTACAGCCATGGACGACGTCAGTGACGGCCTGGCTGCAGAACTGCGGGAAATCTGCCTTGCCAGCGGCGTGGGCTGCCGGGTGCGTGCACGGGATATTCCTGTGGACCACCGGGTGGTAGTGGTGGCTGCACTGGCTGCTTGCGACCCCCTGGATTGGGCCTTTTCCGGCGGTGAGGATTTTGAGCTTGTCTTTACCGTTCCACCGGACACAGCCCGGAATGTGGAGGAAATGCTTGCTGCGGCCGGAGAAGAATGCCGCTGTATTGGTGAGATTACCCCGGCGGACAAGGGAGTGGTTCTGGAACTGCCCGGCGGCCGGTGCGTCCCCCTGGAGGCCCGCGGTTACGATCACTTTGCCCCTTAGGCTAAAGCTTTAAAATATTTGCGCTCACAAAGAGTTTTGAAACGGCCCCTCCACAGGTTATAATACTGGCAGACTTCTTTTTTGCGTGGTAGAATCGAATCGGGTGGTTGCATGGCTTTTGTATGGCGAACCCGTTCTCCCGGGGAAACTGAAGAGTTTGGCCGCCTTCTGGCCTCCATCTTGCTTCCCGGAGATGTTCTGTGCCTGTATGGTGATCTGGGTGCGGGGAAGACGGTGCTGGCCCGCGGTATCGCCCGCGGCCTGGGGATTACCCGGCCGGTAACCAGTCCTACTTTTACATTAATTAACGAATACTCCGGCCGGTTGCCCCTGTACCATATGGATGTCTACCGTCTGGGCGGGTCCGGGGAGATGGCCGATCTGGGCTATGAAGAATACTTCTACGGTGAGGGCGTGACCGTGTTGGAGTGGGCGGGGCGGGTTGAAGAGGTTTTACCTTCCGAACGGCTGGACATTTACTTCAAGGGATTCCAGGGAGAGCCGGACTTACGCGAGATTCATATAATCCCCCGGGGGAGGCGCTATGAAGAACTGGTGAAGGAGCTGACCGCCCTTGTTGGTGCTGGGTATTGAGGCTGCCACGCCGGTGGCTGCGGTGGCCGTGGTAGACGGGGAAAGGTTGCTGGCCGAGCGGATGGTTAATAACCGGCGCACCCATTCGGTGAACCTCCTGCCCATGATTAAAGCCGTGCTGGAAGACGCAGGGGTTGGGCGGGAGGACCTGGGTGGTATCGCTGTTTCCTCGGGGCCCGGTTCTTTTACCGGCCTGCGCATAGGTATGGCTACGGCCAAAACCCTGGCTCAGGTCTGGGGGTTGCCCGTTGTGGGCGTCGGTACCCTCGATGCTCTGGCTCACCCCTTGACAGGACAGGGGGGGCTGATCTGCCCCATTCTCAACGCTCGAAAAGACGAGGTTTATGCGGCGGTCTATCGTACAGTCGATGGAGAACTGGAACGTTTGGAGGGCCCTGTAGCGGTCCGGCCCGGGGAGCTGGCAGGTCGTCTTGAACGTCTGGGGCTTCCAGTTACACTGCTGGGCGACGGGGTTCCCGTTTATGGTGGATTCTTTAAACAACAGCTGGGCGGGATGGTTTTCTTCGCTCCGGGAAGTGCGTGTTGGCCCCGGGGTGCGCCGGTAGCCGAGCTGGGTTACCGGCTGCTGAGGGACGGAGCGGGGAAGGATCCTTTTGAACTGCTGCCCAACTACATCCGGTTATCCGAGGCTGAAGTAAAGTGGCTCCAAAAACAGAAAGGGTAAGCCGGTGTATGCCGATGGAACTGACTTTTGCCGAAATGTCCTCCCGGCACCTGGATGAGGTGCTGGCTATTGAGCAGGCTTCTTTCCCCACCCCCTGGTCCCGTTATGCCTTCACCTATGAATTGATGCACAACGAATTTGCCGTGTACATCGTCGTTCTGGCGGGTGAAAAGGTGGTCGGCTATGCCGGGATGTGGCTGGTTTTGGATGAGGCTCACGTAACCAATGTGGCCGTGCATCCGGATTACCGCCGTCGCCGGATCGGGCGGAAACTGATGCAGGAACTCATGCGCAGGGCGGTCATGCTGGGAGCCAGGAGGATGACCCTCGAGGTGCGTACTTCCAACCACGTTGCCCGCCGTCTTTATACTTCACTGGGTTTTGTGGAAAGAGGCCGCCGGCGGGGATATTACACCGATACCAACGAAGATGCCGTCATTATGTGGAAGGATCCCCTTGATGGTACAGTGCCAGGCACTTAACTTATTAACTTATGCCAGCGGTCGGGAAAAATCTGGACAACACAGGCTCGTTGTGTTACAATTTAGACAATTGAATATGGTGGACGGGTGCTCCCTGCCTACAGGCAGGGATAGAGGGAAGTCAGTGAAAATCTGACGCGGTGCCGCCACTGTGAATGGGGAGTCCGCCACACAAAGCCACTGGCCAGCACTCACTTTTGACTGAGACACTGCATACAATGGTATGTTGTCCCAGCAGTGAGAGTGTACAGCAAACTTGAACTGATGTGCTGGTGAGTGCCGGGCTGGGAAGGCGTGGTGGGACAGTGATCCATGAGCCAGGAGACCTGCCCGTTCCGTTTCACCGCTTGTACCTACGGTCCATGGGGAGGTGAAAGAGCTTAAGGTATGCTTTAACCCCTGCGCCCGGACCTGCAGGGGTTGTTGGTTTTTTAAAATCAAGATTGCAGGAATAGGTGCTTTATCCCGAGGGATAAGGCTTAAAAGGGTGATGTGGTCCCCTGTCCGGGGAGCCCCTTCAATTGAGGATGTTGTGGTGACTTGAAAGGGCCATGACCTGAGGACAGCAGAGGACATGCCTGTTCCACTCCTCATTATCTGTGCCGGGGGAGCGGTAGAAGCATGTCCTTTTTGTGTTTAAAAGGTTATCCCCCGGCACCGGTCGGGGGTTTTCTTTTTCAGGTTGGGGCTTCTGCCGACATGATTGCCAGGCAGGGTAGATTATCTTGCGAGGAGGTATTTCTTGTGCAGAAATTTCTTGTAAAGAAAAATGCCGGTATCCTTTTATCCATTCTCCTCCTTTTATTTGTATTCTTTCCCCAGCAGAATGCCTGGGCCATGCACATCATGGAAGGGTTTCTCCCCTTGAAGTGGTGCATTTTCTGGTATGTTCTGACCTTGCCTTTTCTTGCGGCAGGCATACTTTCCATTCAAAAGTCTGTAAAGGTTGACCCCGGGGTAAAAATGCTCCTGGGACTGGCGGGTGCCTTTGCTTTTGTCCTTTCGGCTTTAAAAATTCCTTCCGTTACCGGCAGCTGTTCTCATCCTACGGGTGTCGGGCTGGGAGCCATACTTTTCGGGCCATGGGCCATGAGCGTGCTGGGTTGCATAGTATTGCTCTTTCAGGCTCTATTGCTGGCCCACGGGGGTCTAACCACACTGGGGGCCAATACCTTTTCCATGGCGGTGGTCGGTCCCCTGGTGGCCTATGTCCTGTTCCGGCTGGGCCAGAGACTGGCCCTACCACGTTGGCTTTCAGTCTTTATGGCTGCTTTTGCCGGAGATCTGCTGACCTATGTTACGACATCCATACAGCTGGCTCTGGCCTTTCCCGCTTCCCACGGCGGGGTGCTGGGGGCCATGCTGAAGTTCATGGGTATTTTTGCGGTCACTCAGGTACCCCTGGCCATCAGCGAGGGAATTTTGACCATCATTGTTTTTAACTTTCTGGTTGCACACAACAGCCGCGAACTGGAACAATTGCGAGTTTTATCCCGGGAGGTATAAATGATGAAAAATGGCGTCAAGAACCTGTGTTTGATTTTGATTGTGCTGTTGCTGGCGGCCTTTCCACTGCTGGTGAACAAAAATGCTGAATTTGCAGGTGCCGATGACCAGGCGGAGAAAGTTATTGGAGAACTGCACCCGGGTTATCATCCGTGGTTCAAGTCCGTGTGGGAACCTCCAAGTGGCGAAATCGAGAGTTTGCTCTTTGCCCTGCAGGCAGCACTGGGTGCCGGGTTTATCGGCTATTTCATAGGATTCTACCGCGGATCGAGAGGTAACCATGTTCAGCAAATGCGACCCGGGGAGTTGTTAGAGGAGAGAGATACTGGTGTTTAAAATTGACCAGTATGCGTATACCAGCAGCCTGCGTCATGTTCATCCCGGAGAGAAGTTTGCCTTTGCCGTGCTCACCATGGGCATCTGCCTGGCGGCTTCCAGCATACTGGTACCAGTTCTGGTAACCGGTCTGGCGACGGCGGCCGTGATCTGGGGTGCTCGCATACCGGCCCGCTTTTACTTTAAACTTTTGCTGTTGCCCCTGGGTTTTCTGGTGACCGGCCTGCTTGCCATTGTCCTGACCATTTCCCGGAAACCCGACCCGGCTGTACACGGGTTCGTTTTCTGGGGCATTACGCTGGGTGTAACTTTGCCGGCTCTTTATCATGCCGGCCTGCTCTTTGCCAGGGCGATCGGTGCTGTTTCCTGTCTCTATTTTTTGTCTTTGACCACTCCCATGGTGGAGATCATTTCGGTTCTCCACCGGTTAAAAGTGCCTGCTTTACTGATTGAACTGATGGGTCTGGTTTACCGTTTTATTTTCGTAATTATGGAAACGGCATCCAGTATGTACATATCCCAGGCCTCACGCTGCGGCTATGCCAGTCCGGGGGCATCCTATCGTTCTCTGGCTCACCTGGTATCCAACCTTTTTGTCAGGTCATTTTACCGTTCCCAGGCCCTTTTCACCGCCCTTCTGGCCAGGGGGTATACGGGCGAGCTAATGGTCCTGGAAAATTCCCGCCCGGTTTCCGGGAAAAATATCGCCCTTATTGCCGTCGTGGATTCTATGCTGCTGGTTCTGGTCCTGGTGAGCAGGAGGTGGCCTGTTTGAAAGAATTTATTCTGGAAGCCCGTGATGTTCATTTTGTCTATTCCGATGGTACAACTGCCCTGCGTGGAGTCACTATGGCCATTGAAAAAGGGAGGAAGGTGGCGGTGCTGGGTTCCAACGGGGCCGGTAAGACCACCATCTTCCTTCACTTTAACGGCATCCTGCGCCCGGCGCGGGGCCGGGTTCTTTTTGCCGGGCGGGAGGTGCGGTACGATCACCGCTCGCTCATGCAGTTGCGCAAAGATGTGGGTATTGTTTTTCAAGACCCCGACAGCCAGCTCTTTTCAGCCAGTGTGGTCCAGGAAATCTCTTTTGGCCCTTTAAATTTAGGACTGAGCAGGGAAGAGGTGGCACGCCGCGTGGAAAACGCCATGGCGGCCACGGAAATTACCGATCTCAGGGACAGGCCCACCCACCTTTTAAGCTACGGTCAGAAGAAAAGGGTCTGCCTGGCCGGTGTTCTGGCCATGGAACCCAGCGTACTGATCTGCGATGAACCTACCGCCGGGCTGGACCCCGTACATGCTGCCCAGGTTATGAAATTATTTGACAAAATCAACCGGCAGGGTACCACCGTTGTCCTGGCTACCCATGACGTGGATCTGGCT
>NZ_JBNATZ010000050.1:0-2720 GCF_049701015.1 Desulfofundulus sp. | reverse complement strand
TTATGCCTGGGCCGATTATGTATTTGTGATGAGCCGGGGTGCCGTGGTGGGGGAAGGATTGCCCGAAGAGGTTTTTCGAAACGAAAAGCTTTTACAAGACAGCGACCTGACCCGTCCCTGGCTGGTGGAAATTCATGAGCAGATGTGCCGCAGGAGATGTTTGCCTGAAGATTTACCCCCGCCCCGCACCAAAGAACAACTTTTTAAACAGTGCCAGGCACTTAACTTATTAACTTATCGGAGTCTAAAAAACGGTTAACAGTATCCTCATTAAGTTGGGATAAATTTTAGCGGAAAGGGGGGAAAATAGGGAGGGAGGGAGGGGGAAGAATGCCCGTGGACGATAAGCTAAAAATAGCAGTGGTGGGAGTTGGCGCCGTAGGGTCCGCTACCGCTTACGCCCTGATGGTGAGCGGTCTGGTCAGTGAACTGGTGCTGGTGGATATCAACCGGGAGCGGGCCGAGGGAGAGGCCATGGACCTGTCTCACGGTGCCTCGTTCATCAAACCCATACGCATTTACGCCGGAGAATATGAGGACTGCCGTGATGCCGATATTGTTATTTTTTGCGCCGGGGTCAACCAGAAACCGGGCGAAACGCGCCTGGACCTGGTGCAGCGTAATTTTGCCGTTCTGAAAGACGTTCTGGCCCGACTCATGCCCCTGGGTGAGGACGGGATATTGTTAATGGTGACCAATCCGGTGGACATTCTTACCTACGCGGCGTTGCGTTTAACCAACCTGCCTCCCAACCGGGTCATCGGTTCCGGCACGGTTCTGGACAGCTCCCGCTTTCGTTACCTGCTCAGCCGGCACTGCCAGGTGGAACCCCGGAACATTCATGCCTATGTGGTGGGTGAACACGGCGATACGGAAGTACCGCTGTGGAGCCGGGCCAACATAGCCGGCATGCCGGTGCAGGAGTTCTGCTGCTGGCGTGATGTACCGTGTCTCAATAAAGACGAAATTACCCGCCAGGTAAGGGAGGCGGCTTACGAAGTTATCGCCCGCAAAGGTGCTACTTATTACGCCATTGGCCTGGCCGTAAAACGGATTTGTGAAAGTATCTTGAGGGACGAGAATTCCATCCTTACAGTATCCGGGCTGGTGGATGGTGTCTACGGGATCTCAGACATTTGTTTCAGCCTGCCTTCCATTGTCAACCGCACGGGCCGGGCACGGGTGCTGGCAGTGTCCGTTTCCTCCGAGGAAGAAGAGGCTCTACATCATTCCGCCCGGACATTGAAATCTATTATCGCGCAGCTGGATTTACCGTAAAGGTTGTCTGCCGGCATGACATGCAGCTTTGGGGGAGGCGGGGCTGGAAAGCCAGCTGCCGCCTGCCTGAAAGGCTATTGCATTTTTTCGTGGTTTTGATATAATAACATGTGCAACTGTTTTAAATGCGCCTGTAGCTCAGCGGATAGAGCGCCGGCCTCCGGAGCCGGGTCTTGCGCAGGTTCGATTCCTGCCAGGCGCACCAGGATAAGACCCGCAGGCCCATTTAAATCAAGGGTTTGCGGGTTTTTAATATTTCAACCCTTGGGCTTTCAGCCCGTTTTTCTTCTTTGGACAGGGACAGCTGCTCCTTTCAACTGTAATTGCCTCGTCCACATGAACGGCCAACCTGTCGTTTCTTACCAGGTCGGTGTCAAGAAACCACATAACCCTTTCGGAGCTTGCCGGGACATGCTTTTCATTCCGGTACAGGCATGATATTATGAGAGACGAAAATGATTCTTTTGAGGAGTGTTTTCAGTGACCAAGCTGTGGGGAGGACGCTTTCAAAAGCTTACGGACCACCTGGTGGACGACTTTCATTCATCCATTTCCTTTGACCGGCGGTTGTACCGTTATGATATACTGGGCAGCATGGCCCATGCCCGTATGCTTGCCAAACAGGGGGTTATCGCTCACGAAGAAGCGCAGGCAATCATAAAGGGTCTGGAAGAAATCCTGGCCGATATTGAAGAAGGCCGGGTGCAGTTTTCGGTGGCTGCTGAGGACATTCACATGAATATAGAACAGTTGCTTACTGAGCGTATCGGCCCGGTGGGGAAGAAGCTCCACACTGCCCGCAGCCGCAACGACCAGGTGGCCCTGGACGTACGTATGTATCTCAAGGATGAAATTGACGCCATAATCGCTCTCCTCAGACAGTTGCAGGAAGCTCTGCTGGATCTTGCTGAAAAGCACCTGGATACGGTCATGCCGGGATACACGCACCTGCAGCGGGCCCAGCCGGTGACACTGGCGCACCATTTGATGGCTTACGTTCAGATGTTCGCGCGCGATGTGGACAGGCTGCAGGACTGCCGGCGGCGTACGGATGTCCTGCCCCTGGGTGCGGGTGCTCTGGCCGGCACCACCTTTCCCATAGACCCGGCTTTCGTGGCCGAACAGCTCGGCTTTGCCGCCGTGGCCGAAAATAGCCTGGACGCGGTCAGTGACCGGGATTTTGCAGTGGAATTTACGGCTGTCGCAGCTTTGATCATGGTACACCTGAGCCGCTTTTGTGAGGAGATCATTCTCTGGTCTTCTGCAGAGTTTGCTTTTGTGGAGCTGGATGATGCTTACAGCACCGGCAGCAGCATGATGCCCCAGAAGAAGAACCCCGATGTGGCGGAGTTGACCCGGGGCAAAACCGGCCGGGTTTTTGGTGACTTAATGACCCTTTTGACCATGCTCAAAGGGCTGCCCCTGGCCTATAATAAAGACCT
>NZ_JBNATZ010000049.1:0-13903 GCF_049701015.1 Desulfofundulus sp. | reverse complement strand
TCGCCCGTGCTCTATCGGAATTACTGCTTCCTTATCCAGCAAGGTCGGACCCCTCAAACGCCCCCCAAAGGAACGTCTCTCACGGGCCCCCTCGCTTTACCTTCATACTCCCTGTTCAGTTTTCAAGGACCGACACTTTTGTATTTTACTCGCCAATCCGACCTCTGTCAACACTTTTTTCATGCCGGACGGCAAGTCTGTTAAAAATATGTTAACATTACCATTGCCGCTCGTCAAGAGGGTTTTCCTCTCGACTCATTTTCATGGACACATTCCTTCAATGTCGCCTGTTCACGGCGACATTTTTCATTCTAACAGAATGCATTTTGGAGATCAACATGTAATTTATGGTAAATGCAGCTATCCATTTAAAAGGCGCGTCCTGAAATGTAACACACTAAAAGTAGCTGGTCAATGTTTTTCTCAGTATGTTTCCACAACGGACTCTTTTTATGCACACTTCCTACGGGTTGTTGCCGGCAGTAATGTTCTGCCCGCTTAAAAGGCCCCCCGGGATACTGACAAAGGTACCGGGCACCTGGCCCACAATGATGCTCTCCACCAGGGGTACGCGGGTGGCAACCTGTGCTGTGGCACTGTGGGCAGGAACTACGATACGCACTTCGGCATCAAAGTCCAGATATATACGGTGCCGTGTCTGGTTTATACCGGCCTGTTCAAAACGGTCGTCCACCCTGACCCGGACACTGCCCACCGGTACAATACCCACCGGAATGCGGGGACCCAGGCTTGACAGCAACTGGGTACCGGTAACCTGACCCAGGGGGATACCGAATGATTCCCGGGACATTTGCTGCAGCGCGGACTGGACCATTAAAGTAGCCTCGGCCGCAAAACGGTCAATCTTCAAGGTGTTGGCCTGCATCAATACCACATGTCCCTGGTTATCTTTATGCACCTGGATAAAGTCCTGGTACTGCAGGTTGCTGTCTAAAATCTTTTGTTCCACCGCCCTGTTGATTGCCTCGGTGGCCAGCTGGACGGCCCGGGTTTCCGCTATTTTCAAAATGGTGGGCTGCAGGACCCGGTCAAACCACAGGAACATGGCCAGGAGCAGCGAAAAGATAACGGTCCAGGCAAAAAAGGCCCGGTAATTCCTGTTTCTTCTGTACAAGCAGGTCACCCCCTCCGAGGGGAGTTAACTTGAGTCTCCCGGGAAAACCGCATGATTGTCCCTGAAACATTATATGTCAGCCGGACATGTAACCCGGCCTGGACACCCGGCCTGAAAAAAGAAAAACCGGCCAGACGCCGGTGAATTCACTTGACGGCCTGAACGGCCAACGAAACCTTTCATCCCACGGGACAAGCCCGCGGGTTTTCAGAGGCAGATTTTTATAAATTTTCTTTTCCCCGCCCTGATGACCATGCCGTCAGCCGGAACCAATTTCAAGTTGGGGTCTGTAACTTTTTCCCCGTTAATCTTGACCCCCCCTTGCTGAATCAAGCGCTTGCCTTCGCTCGTACTGCATACCATGCCGGCCTGCTGGAGGAGCCTGGGCAACCAGATGCTGCCGTCTTCCAGCATGTCCGGCGAGATATGAAATTCAGGCACTTCATCGGGCAGGTCGTGCTGCTGGAACACGCGCTTGAACTCTTCTTCTGCTTTCAGCGCCGCCTCTTGCCCGTGATAAAAAGTTACTATTTCCCGGGCCAGGCGCATCTTCACGTCCCGCGGATGCAGGCTCCCGTCGGCCAGCCCGGCGGCAATGCTGCGGACTTCTTCCAGGGGCACGGGTGTAACAAGTTCAAAGTAACGCAGCATGAGCTCATCGGGAAGGGACATGGTTTTCCCGTACATTTCCCGGGGCGGCTCATCAATACCGATGTAGTTCCCCAGGCTTTTGCTCATCTTCTGTACGCCGTCCAGACCTTCCAGAATGGGCATCATCAAGGCTACCTGGGGCTCCTGGCCGTATTCCCTCTGCAGCGTCCTTCCCATGAGCAGGTTAAACTTCTGGTCGGTACCCCCCAGCTCGATGTCCGCTTCCAAAGCCACCGAATCGTATCCCTGCATGAGAGGGTAGAAAAACTCGTGAATACTGATGGGCAGACCTTCCCGGAAACGGCGGGCAAAATCTTCCCGCTCCAGCATCCGGGCAACGGTATACTTGGCAGCCAGCTCAATCACCTGGGCAAAAGTAAGGGGGGAAAGCCACTGGCTGTTAAAAACCAGCCTGGTCCGCCGGGGATCCAGAATCTTATAAATCTGCTTTTCGTAGGTGCGGGCATTGGCCCGTACCTCTTCTTCGCTGAGCTGCTTGCGCGTCTCTGATTTTCCCGTAGGGTCGCCGATGCGGGCAGTATAATCTCCCAGGATGATAATCGTTTCGTGGCCCAGTTCCTGAAACTGCCGCATTTTTTGCAGCACGACGGTATGGCCCAGATGAATATCGGGAGCCGTGGGATCCAGACCCAGCTTCACCCGCAGGGGCCGGCCCGTGGTCAGGGAACGCTTCAGCTTCTGCACCAGTTCTTCTTCGGAAATGATCTCCGCGGCACCCCGTTTGATGACCTCCAGCTGTTTATCTATGCCGAGCATCTTTCTTCTCCTTTCGCCTTGCCCTTTCCAGAACCTTAAACCATATCATATCAAAATAAACTATCCCCTGACAAGGCAGGTCTCCCAGAACTGAAGTGGTGGTCAAACTTTGTTGCCAGTTATGTTATAATGCTGGTATCAAAGTCAGTGGGAGGCATTGCACATTGGCCAGAAGAAAAAGAAGGAAATTAAACTTCTTTCGCTTATTCTTGTTTTCAGCAATCCTGCTCGTAACGGCCGGCGGCGTGACAGCACTTGGCCTGATAGCCATCAGCATCAAGGATCTGCCCGCCTGGAGTGAAGAAAAATTGCTCTCCAGTGCATCCACTTCCATCTACGACCAAAATGGAAACCTGATCACCCGGGTAGGCGAGGAAAACCGTATACCGGTTGGCCTCAAAGACATACCCAAACATGTGCAGGAAGCCTTTCTGGCTATTGAAGACGTGCGCTTCTACCAGCATCACGGGGTAGACATCCGCGGTATAGCCAGGGCGGCCTGGACGGACATAACCGGCGGCTCCATCCAGGAAGGCGCAAGCACCATTACCCAGCAGCTGGCGAAGCTGTCTTTCTTAAGCCAGGAACGGACCTTTAAAAGAAAAATCCAACAGGTGATCCTGGCCCTTATACTTGAAAGGCACTATACCAAAGATGAGATCCTGGAAATGTACCTGAACAAGGTGTATTTTGGCGAGGGAGCCTATGGGATTCAGTCAGCTGCCGAAACATACTTCAACAAGCCGGCCAGAGATTTAACCTTATCGGAGGGTGCACTTTTAGCCGGCCTGGTCCAGGCTCCCAGCGCGTACGACCCTTTTCTCAACCCCGAAGGGGCTACCAGGAGACGCAACCTGGTTTTGGAAAACATGGCCCGTTATGGGTTTATTACCCCCGAACAGGCCGCTCAGGCCAGGGCCATTCAACTGGATGACATGCTAAAGCCCGGCCAGGGACGGCAATATCCTTACCCTTACTTCGTAGATTATGTAACAGAAGAACTTGTCAATCAATATGGGTCTGAACAGGTTTTTAAGGGAGGACTGCGGGTATACACCACCCTGGACCCGAAAATACAGGATGCAGCAGAAAAGGCCCTCTCGGACCCACGCAACTTTCCGGCCTCGGTACGGGACAGCCAGGGTATTTTACAACCTGAAGGAGCTGCAGTTGTACTCGATCCCCACACGGGTTACATAAAGGCCATTGTCGGTGGGCGGGAGCACACTCACAGGCTGCAGTGGAACAGGGCAACCATGGCTCCGGGAAGACAACCCGGTTCTACATTCAAACCAATCATTGTCTATGGTCCGGCTGTCGAATATAAAGGAATGGGGCCGGCCTCGGTAATTGATGATATTCCTGTGACATATGGCAACTATAACCCCCGGAATTACGACGGGCGATACCGGGGCCTGGTAACCATGCGCACCGCCATTGCCAAATCAATCAACGTAGTAGCAGTGAGGGTGCTGATGGAACATGTGGGTATTGCCGATGCCCTTAAATTTGCACGGGGACTGGGTATCAACCTCAACCCCGACACCCACGGCCCGAGTATAGCCCTGGGAGGCCTGCACGAAGGCGTAACCCCTCTGCAGATGGCAGCTGCCTACGGTGCTTTTGCCAACCAGGGGATATACCTGGAACCAACTGCTATCACCCGGGTGGAAGATGCCAGCGGACACGTTATGTATGAGTACCAGCCGAAACCCTTCCAGGCTATGAAGGCCACCACCGCATACCTGATTACCGACATGCTCAAGACCGTTATAGAGAGCGGCACGGGTACGAACGCCAGAATCGGACGCCCCGCGGCAGGTAAAACCGGTACTTCGGACCAGGGCAAGGACCTGTGGTTTGCAGGATATACTCCTGAACTGGTAGGGGTGGTCTGGATAGGCTACGACAAACCCAGGGCCATGCCCCATGAATTTGGCGGGCGCTACCCGGCCCTTATCTGGCGCCAGATCATGACCAGGGCACTTCAAAACACACCTGTACAGGACTTCCCCAGACCGCCGGGCATCGTAAGCGCCACAGTGGACAGTAAATCGGGGTTGTTACCCGGTCCAAATACCCCGCCACAAGACATGGTCACCGACCTCTTCGCCCAGGGAACCGTACCCACCCGGGTTGATGATACCCATGTGCTGGTAGAATTATGTGCCACCACGGGACAGCTGGCCAGCCAGTATTGTCCAGAGAGGATCACCCGGGTTATGATAAAACTGCCATATAACGTACCAAGCTTCGTCGAGGACTATGCCCAGCGGGTCCCTTCGACCGTCTGCACGCTGCATACAGCCAGAGAACCGGCACCAGCCACGGAGTCCCCGGAACAGCCTGCGCAGCAGGGACAACCCGGGCAGACCGGTAAACCCGGGGAGGTAGTTCCGGAGTCTCCCGGCCAGCTCAACCCGGGAGAGCAAACTCAAGATTCAAACCAGCTTCCAGGACCACAGGGACAAACGGGAGAAAAACGGGGACCGTCACAAGCTCCGGGGGGAGAGACCAACCCGGGACTGAGATGGTTCGGGCACCAAAAATGGAGCCCGTAACAAGCTAATAACAAGGGGCCGTTTGATTACCGGTATCAACGGCCCCCAACCCTTTATCAAGCCAGTTCTACAACGGTAACCCCCGCACCCCCTTCACCATGCTCGCCCAACCGGAAGGATTTAACGCGCCGGTCCGTTTTAAGCTGCTGCTGGATGGCAGCCCGCAGAGCTCCGGTACCTTTACCATGAACCAGGTAGACCCGGGACAATCCGGCCAAAGTGGCGTCGTCCAGGTACTTCTCCACTTCATGCAGGGCTTCTTCCGCCCGCAGGCCCCGCAGGTCGAGCCTGGTGGAAATGGACCGGGTTTTGTCCTGTACGAGTGAAGCCACCCGCACCTCCCCCCGGGAAGTCTCGTTTTCCGCAGGCAAGCGCAGTTCCGCCAGGGGTACGTTAACTTTGATCACGCCCACCTGGACCTGCACCTCACCCGCCGCAGGCAGGGCCACCACGGTACCCTGCTGGTTGAACCGTGGTAAAAACACTGTCTGGCCGGGACTCACCGAGGCAGGAACAATACCCGGCTCCGGCCCGGGACGAGAGACCCGGGGCTGCAAACGCTCCTGCATGCCCGCCAGCTTCTCCCTGGCCTCCCGTATGGCCTCCTCCCGGACCCTGGCTGCTTCGTCGGCCAGCCGCGCCCGCAGTTCCCGTACGGCCTCTTCCGACTCCTGCCTGGCCCGTTTAACGAGCTGCCGTGCCTCTTCCCGGGCCCGGGCCAGGATGTTCTCACGCCGTTCAAGCAGCTCATTCCTTAAAGCCTGGTACCGCTCCTTTAATTCTGAAGCTTCCTCCCGCATGCGACGGGCCTCTTCCAGTTCACGTTCCGCTTGCTGGCGGGCCCGTTCCAGCTGCTGCATGAGGTCCGCCACCTCCAGCTGTTCTGCGGTCATGAAGCTCCTGGCCAGCTCAACCAGGTCCGGAGCAAGACCCAACCTCAAGGCTATCTCAAAAGCATTGCTCGACCCGGGTTTGCCAATCAAGAGCCGGTAGGTGGGCTTTAAGGTAACAGCATCAAATTCCACGCTGGCATTTTCCACACGCTCCCTGGTACAGGCAAAGTTCTTCAGCTCCGTGTAATGGGTAGTGGCCACGGTTCTGGCACCCATTTCATGCAGCCTTTCCAGTATGGCCCGGGCCAGGGCCGACCCCTCGGCAGGGTCGGTTCCAGCCCCGAGTTCATCCAGGAGAACGAGACTGCCCGGACCGACCCGGTTTAAAATTTGTATAATGTTGGTCATGTGAGAAGAAAAGGTGCTCAGGGATTGTTCAATGCTCTGTTCATCTCCGATATCCGCAAAGACTTCGTTAAAAATGCCTGTTTCGCTGCCTTCGCCGGCGGGGATGTGTAAACCAGACTGGGTCATCAGAACAAGCAGGCCCACAGTTTTTAAAGTGACGGTTTTCCCACCGGTGTTGGGACCGGTGATAACCAGGGTATCAAAGCCGTAACCCAGATGGATGGATACGGGTACCACGTGGCCGGAGAGCAGCGGGTGCCTGGCCCGTTTTAAATTCAGCCTGGGCACCGGAAGCAGCCGGGGCTCTACGGCATCGAGCTGCTCGCCGTAACGGGCCCGGGCCATGATGAAGTCGAGCTGACCCAGAGCCTCCAGGGACCGGGTCAGTTCCTCACCCCTCACTGACACGGCACCGGAAAGCTCGCTTAAAATCCTGGCGATTTCCTGTTTTTCCGCCACCTGCAGGCGGCGAACCTCATTATTACTTTCCACCACGGCCATCGGCTCGATAAAGAGGGTGGCTCCGCTGGCCGACTGGTCGTGGACTATTCCCGGAACCTGGGCCCGGTATTCCTGCTTCACGGGCACCACGTAGCGCCCTTCCCGGATGGTCACTATCGGGTCCTGCAGGTACTTCTGGCAGGCAGGAGAACGGATGATACTTTCCAGCTGCTCCTTAACCTGCTGCTGGGCACGCTGGAGCCGGCGTCTGATGCTGGAAAGAGTGGGGGAGGCGTCGTCGGCTATCTCTCCCCCGGGCAGAATGGTCCTGTTGATTTTCTTCTCCAGTTCGTTGAAATTGCCTATATTCAGGGCAATCTCTTCCAGAAGGGGGTAGCGCCCCGGACGTTCGGCAAAAAATTTCCTGATACGCCGGCAGGCTCCCAGGGTCTGGCCTATCTCAAAGAGTTCCTGGGGTTCCAGCACGGCCCCCCGGGTTGCCCTCCGGAGGTACTGGCGGATATCATGCCAGCTGCCACCCGGATCGGCACCGGGCTCAAGGCGCAGGAGTTCCCTGGCCTGGGTGGTCTGAGCCAGCCAGGTTTGAACGGTCTGCCTGTCCGTTACCGGGCGCAGGGAAAAGACCTTTTCCCGGCCCAGGGGAGAGATGGTGTACCGGGCCAGGTTTTCCAGCACTTTGTCGTATTCGAGTCGTTTTAGTGTCCGTTCATCCATAATCGATCCCCTATTATCATAGCATTTTCGCCAGTTGATTGCATCCTAGAAAATAAAGGTTAAATAATACTTGCCTGCCGTTTGCACGCGCTCGCTCCGTTCGCCTCGCAGGCCAAACTATCGCTCGACCTCGGGCTCCGGCGGGGTTCCCGGCCCATTCGGCATCCATGCCTCAGGGGCCGGCTTCGGGCATCCATGCCCTCAGCCCCGCCTCCGCCCTCAGTCTTGCTAAGTTTGGCATCTGCTCGGCTCAATGTCGCTCGCTTACGTGCAGAACGGCAGCGAGTTCAACTTCTTCTGGTGACTGAAAGCGTCATGGGCGTCTACTTAAAAGTTAAGGGGGGCTATTCCACCCCCCGGTAGTAGTGACCCGTGGTCAGGCCGGCAGGACTGTACTGCTTCAGGCGCTCCCGCAGCCGGGCAAGCTCACCGGTATCCCCGGCCGGGCCTGCGTCCAGGGCCCGGCGGTAAGCCTCCACAGTGGCCCGGGCATACTCCGCCCCCCGCCCCCGGGCATCGATACGCAAGGAAGCCACGCCCATCTCCACGAATTTATGAACATCATCCACCAGGCAGAGGTCCCGGGAATTAAACAAATGCATGCGGCAGAACTGGTCAACTTCCAGCGGGAAGACAACCCCCACCCGGTCTTTAAGACCGCAGCGCCTGCCTCTACAGGGACCGGCACAGTTCCTGCCGGGAGCCAGCCCCCCCAGAAGGCTTCCCAGAGCGCAATAACGGGAAACCATCAACTCCACCGCGCCCTGGACCAGCACCTCGGCGGCAAAGCGACCCCTCTCAACCAGGACGGCCACCTGCTCCATGGTCAGTTCCGGGGAAAGAGCTACCTGGACGGCACCCTGGTCTAGAAGATACATGGCAGTACGGAGGTTGAAAACGTTGAAGGCCAGGTCAGCATACAGGGGCAGGCCGGTACGGGCCACCCGTTCTATCAACCCGAGGTTCCCAACCAGCACGCCCCGGGCCGGCAGCTTCCCGGCCAGCTCCAGCAGCCGCTCTACAGCAGCCATTTCCGGGTCATGGATTATCCGGGGCGTGGAAAGGATAAAGCGGACACCATGTTTCTGGCAGATTTCCGCACCCCGGCGTATTTCATCTTCACCCACCGGAGGACCGGAGCGGAAACTTTCACCTCCAAAATAGACCTGGTCCACCCCGGCAGAAACGGCAGCCTCCAGGGAAACCAGGTCGGTAACCGCTATGGAGAGCAAAGGCCTTTTGCCAGGAGACCAGCCAGCAGGCAGAACCCGGCCCGCAGCCTTCAACCGGGCCTCCGCCAGCCTGCGCGCAAAGACATCCTCCGGTATGGGAGGTGCCGGGCGGGCCGATTTTATCCTGGCTGCTTCCAGTTCCTCGACGGCCCGGCGGCGGGCCTCGTTAATTTCTCCCACGGGTACAATGACATTACCGTCCAGTTCGCAGTAGACATCCTTCAAGGCAAAGGGAGTGTTCCCCAAACGGTCGAGCTGTCCTTTTAAAAACTCCGGAGTCAGGGGCCTTCTGTCGGCAGGACGGGCAGGAGTGACGCCGGTCCCCACCCCACTGTGCCCGGCCTCGTCTTCGACCCGCACCTGGACAGGCTCTCCCAACCGGACCCGCACATGGAATACAACCGGGCTCTTGCGCACTTCGCGGGGCGAGGCAAAGGTAGCCCTGGCCCGTTCCATTAAAGACGAGTCGTGTGTCTTGAAGAGGCGGTCCTGGGGCCTGACCTCACGGGGCAGGGAAATCTCCACCACCGCACCGGCGGGGGCATGTTCCACCTGCCGCCCCTTTTCCCAGATGGCATGCACTTCAACACCCACCCGGCCGCCCCGGCTTACCCAAACCTCAATCCCATCCCCCACCCGCAGGGGTTGTTCAAGAGCCACTTCTGCCCGGCCGGTACGGGCATGATAGCGGACCACCCGGCCGAGGAACAATCCCCGGTTGTTGGGCCGCTTATAACTCATCAGCTCGTACCCGGGACGGGTAAAAAAGTAACCGGTGGTAAAATCCCGGTTAAAAATCTGGGCCAGGTCCCTGGCCTCTTCCGGCGTAACGAAAAAGTCTCCGCCCGCCAGGGCCCGGTCGATGAGGTTCCGGTAAACGCGTACCACCGTGGCTACATACTC
This sequence comes from Desulfofundulus sp., assembly GCF_049701015.1. Taxonomy (NCBI): domain Bacteria; kingdom Bacillati; phylum Bacillota; class Clostridia; order Eubacteriales; family Peptococcaceae; genus Desulfofundulus; species Desulfofundulus sp. The sequence goes on along the minus strand of NZ_JBNATZ010000049.1, from coordinate 4,227 downwards.
CGGCCGTTTCATGCGCCCTTCGATTTTAAAGGAGTTTATCCCGGCACGGATGAGATCGGGCAGGTGCTCGGAGAGGTTCAGGTCCCGGGGACTCAGCAGGTATTCCCCCACTTCCCGGGGTTCGACCACCGTCCGTCCCCTTTCGTCCACGAGGGTATAGCGCAGGCGGCAGGGCTGAGCACAGCGGCCCCGGTTACCGCTGCGGCCGCCGATCATGCTTGAGAGAAGACACTGGCCGGAGTAACAAATGCACAGCGCACCATGGATGAAAACCTCCAGCTCTGCACCGGTAGCATCCTTAATGGCCCTTATCTCCTCAAGGCTCATCTCCCGGGCCAGTACCACCCGCCGAAAACCAAGAGCCAGGAGTTTTTCCACCCCCGCCCGGTTGTGGACAGTCATCTGAGTGCTGGCATGCAGGGGCAACTCCGGCAGCACCTGCCGGGCCAGTGTGGCCAACCCCAGGTCCTGCACGATTACACCGTCCGCTCCCGCCCGCTGCAGGAAATGGAGGAATCTGGCCGCATCCTCCAGCTCTTCATCCGACAGGAGGATATTCACGGTAACGTAGACCCTGACACCCCTGATGTGAGCATAATCCACGGCTCGCTGCAGTTCCTCGTGTCCAAAATTGGCCGCACCCTGGCGGGCGTTATAAAGTTTTCCGCCCAGGTAAACGGCATCAGCACCATTTTGAACCGCCGCCACCAGACCCTCCCAATCCCCGGCGGGAGCGAGCAACTCGGGTTTAGATAAACGGGTCAAAGGCTGCCTCCCTCCAATGCTAAGACCGGCGGCTGGCTCTTAAAAGCCCCGCGCAGGGGATAATTTCCACGCCCCTGGCCTCCAGTTCGTCCAGGAAAAGGTTCATACCCAGGGAATCGCTGGCCATGTGGCCGGCAATAATTACGTTGATATGGTTTTTCTCCGCCTCTTTGCGGTGTTTTTCACCGATATGCATGACCAGAAGCGTCCCCACTCCAGCCTGAGCCAACCTGGCGTAAGCATCCTCCGAGCCGCTGGTACCCCCGGTCATATCCACCATGATCTTGCCGGCACGACGTTCCCTGGATCCCACCACAATGGTCGGACCGGCTTTATATTTAACAGCTTCCCTGTATTCGGGCTGTTCTTTCAACAGTTTTAAAATGTCGCCCAGGGTCTCCGGCTGTTTCTCATCCATCAGCTTCTGCAGGAAGCTGGTCACCAGGTTGTCGGCGGCCGTGTGCACGCTCATAAAAGCCAGACCTAAAATCCGGGCGGCATCCAGAGCCCGGTTGTGGTTGAGGGGCAGTATGCCCCGCCTGACTTCTGCAATGCGGGAAGACATGATTCCCTCGGCAATGTTAATGGGCACGCCAAAGCGGGCCAGCACATCCTCCTGCAGGTGCATCACCTGGTGGAGTGAAGCCATGGCCTTGCCTTCCGGATGGTGGGAAATGATCAGGTCCACAGGCTGTCCCTTTTCCCCCAACCGGTCGGCCAGCAGAACTTCCCCCACTTCCATATCAATACCCACCAGCACCCGGCTTACTTCCTTTTCCGGGTCCCCCACCAGTATACGGGTATCATCGTAGGGGTTGACCAGCCGCTCGACATCGTATTCTTCTTTTTCCTCATCCTTCATTTTTTCGTATTTTTCCTTTTCCCGGGCCAGGAACTTTTGCACGGCCTCCAGGCCGCGGGGGTCGTTTTGCATGCCTTTGGCAACGGCCAGTTCGTAAATTTCCCGGATCTTCATTTTTTTAGTCCTCCTGTTCTTAACATTGAGCTGAAAATTTATCTTTTTTTATGCTCTCTTTCTCCTGATAGGTTATGCCTGCTGGAGCCAGATAAAGTTAAATTCGCCCTGCCCGGCGGATTTCCTCCGTTTAAAAATGAATCGAGGGGGATAATAACCCCCTCACGCTTTCGTTTTTCCTGTTGAAGACCGGGCTTTAGCTACTCCTGGTCCCACCACTTGTGAGGCTTGACAGGTGGAACCATATAAGTAATCCGGCTGTGTTAACTCCCATGCTTCAGGTCGCCCGCCGCTTTAACCCTTATACGGGTCGCGTTGCCTGGAAGGTACGCCAGTGGCACATCTTCCACCTCCACAACCTGCACTGTGGAGGGTTCGGCCCCGGCTCTAACCGCTTCTTCACAGGCCATGGCCCTGGCTTGTCTCAGAGCCTCTTCGCGGCTTATCTCACTGAGGGCAAATATCCGCTCCACCTGACCGCTCACCTGGGCGATGGCGGCTCCCAGAGCATTGGCCACATCGTAGTGAGCCGGGCGAATTATCTCTGATACTCCTTCCACCTCATCTGTAATGAGGACACTCCCACCCCCAACAAGTATGAGAGGTACGGGTTCGGCTGAAAGTTTCATTTTATCAATCGCCTCATTAACAAGGAGCATCATTTTTTGCAGGCAACGCCGCGCAAAACTCTCCTCTATATGGCTTACCAGCGAAGGATCACCAATCTCCGCGAGGCCCAATCTCACGGCAATGTCGGTAGCTGTCAGGACGCTACCACCAAAAACGAGTGCTTCTTCCGTTAACCGGTAACCCACGCTCTGGGGGCCGACCTGAATATCTCCATCTACTTCCTGTATGATCGTTCCCCCACCCAGCCCGATGGAGATCAAATCAGGCATGCGGAAGTTGGTGCGCACCCCTCCTATTTCTACAGCCACCGAAGATTCCCTGGGGAAACCATTAACAATTACCCCAATATCGCTGGTTGTCCCCCCTACATCCAGAACAATGGCATTTTGCTGCCCGCTCAAGAAGGAAGCGCCCCGTATGCTGTTGGTCGGCCCGCAGGCGATGGTAAGAATAGGATAACGGATAGCGTAGTCGATGGACATAAGCGTGCCATCATTTTGACACAGGTAAACACGGGCGTTTTTAACGCCCTCCTGCTCCAGAGCAGCCTTAAAGCCGAGTGCTGTGGTCCGGGCTACTTCTGCCAGGGCCGCATTTAAAATGGTGGCGTTTTCTCTCTCCAGAAGCCCAATGGAACCAATTTCATGGGACAAGGAAATGGGTATGTCACCTAATTCTTCCTTTATTATCTCAGATGCCCGTTTTTCGTGGTCGGCAGAGATGGGAGAAAAAACCGAAGTTATGGCTACAGAATCAACTTTACCTTTAAAGGCCCGGGCTGCAGAGCTAACTTCCCCGGAGTTAAAGGCCGCAATCTCGCGGCCGTCAAACTCATGGCCACCGCTTACCAGGTAATATTCTTCACCAATCGCTCTTACCAGGTCGGACGGCCATGCCGCCATGGGAGCTATAGCAGCCGTAGCCGGTTTTCCAATGCGCAGTATGCCCACACGGCACAGTCGCTTGCGCTCGACTATCGCATTGGTGCAATGGGTTGTCCCAAGCATGGCGTAAGCAATTTCATTTTTGTTGATGCCTGCCTCGCTCAAAACTCTGCTCAAGGCAGTATAAATTCCCGTAGTTACATCCTGAGTAGTGGGCGTTTTCACCCTGGCTATAAGGTTGAGCTTTTCATCAATAATTACTGCATCCGTATTGGTACCACCCACATCTATACCAAGCCGGTAACTCACTGCTTCTCTCCTCCTTGCGCCAGCACTTCCACCGGCACATAATCGAGATCATACCCGAAATAACGGGGCCCCACCGTTTCCAGACCTTTGGGTGTACGCCATTTTTCATCGCAAGGTATGCCCAGGACTAGCACGCGATTGCCATACCTCAACCCTTCCGTAGTTATGGGTATGGCCGTTTCCAGATTGACCATGCATATCAGGTCGGGTACGGTGGCCACTACCCTTCCTTCCCTAATGGCCACGAGGTTTTCATTCTGGAACCTGACCTGTAACACTTCGCCTTTGTACTCCTCTATCCCCTCGAGTTTAGCTTCACCCCGGGCAAAACCACCTTCCGTCCGCCGCAAAATATCAACTACTTTACCTTTGAACAGCTTGAAACCACCGGTTGCTTTGAGAAGAGCTTCAGACGGGTTCTCCCCACGCTGGCGAGCCTCACGAATCACCTTACCTATCTGCGCGGAATAAGAAACAATATTTTTTATGCCGGCTTTTTTAAGCACCCTTCCCGTCATGGGGTAAATGCTCAACATAACTGAACCGCCCATAACCACGGTAGCGTTCCTGGCCAGGCTTTCGGTCCAGAAATTGTCAACTGTTTCCAGGATAATGGTGTTTCCCTTCTCGTCTGCCATAACCATGGGAGTGGCCGGTACCCCG
>NZ_JBNATZ010000048.1:0-14122 GCF_049701015.1 Desulfofundulus sp. | reverse complement strand
CCCGACCGCGGGTGGAACCCGCCGGCCCTTGATATTCCTCAATTTTTCCCATTTCCGCCGGGTTGAATGAAAGCCCATTTTTTCGAAAATAACTTTTCTGCATAAAAAGCCCCTCGATTTGCGAAAAAGCTTTGTTATATAATATTTTTCCACAAAAAAGCAAAATCCCCTTGTAAAAAGTTTAAAGTTACTTTGACCCCCGGCAGTGCAAAATATAGGGACAATTTTCGTAGCAATGACCTATACCCGGGTCGAGCTCTTCGTAAATCATACGCATTTTCTCGTCCCTTTCCTCAATGAACCACTGGCGGAGCTCATCGTCAATAATGTGGATGTCCTTTTTTACCACCAGGCGGTCATTCTTGAACTCTCCATAAACGATGCATCCCAGGTTAATGGGAAATTCGTAAATTGCCTCCATAACCATCGCGTAACCAGTAGTAGTTAGCCGGTGAAACTTTTTGGGCTCTCCGAACTTCAAGTCCAAAATCATAGGCTCGGAGAAGGTAAAGGCATCGGCACTCAAGCCGCTGCTCAAGCCTAAAAACGAGCCATCCAGTTTTTGTTCCACTACCACCGGAATTACAAGGGCAGCCAGGGAATCCTCTCCTATGTATGGCTGTTTTACCAGGATCTCCTGTAAACGTGCTATCACCCGGGCATTTTCAAAGGCAGTCAGAGTTTCGGCCTGTTTTTGTAAATCGTTAAACTGTTCTTCGGAAAGCAGGTCGCGGTATTCCTGGAGAAACTCCATATTGAAAGGCCGGTTCAGTTCCTCTAAAATCTCCTGGTAATTCAATACACCTTTTTCATAGATTAATCTTTTAGCACGTACCAGTACTCGCACCAGTACTTCATGTAAAAGTTTTCCTCTAACCATGGCTGCGTTGGGCTTAATCCGAATCCGCTCAACCCTCCGCAGGTATAGGTCACGGTTGGTGGGACAATATGAATTCGCTATTTCATGAAGCGCAAGCTTCAAGTCGTAAATCGGAGCTAAAGGCGGCTGATGCCAGTTCCATCCCCGCAGTTCCTCAGCAATTTCCATCTGCCGGGAACGAGGCAGATAACCTTTTATAAGCTGTTTCTTCTCTTCATCCGTCAAAAAATACAATTAATTCACCTCACATCGCCACAAAAGTTCCGATACTCGCAATCTATACAGCGACCCTTAAAGCTAATCTTCGGAGGTATGTATTCAGATGCTACCATTCCCCTTATCCTCGCCAGAGTCTCTTTAACGTGCAACCTGGCATTGGGAGTAATCTCTACCGGAATCACGTCATTTGCCGCATCAAGGTAAATGAAGCCATAGCGAATCGGCCGGTTGTATGTATCTTCAAGGAGCATAGCGTAAGCTACGAGCTGATATTTATGGTTTAGGAAGGCTGTGCCTGAGCTATGTTTAAATTCTACGGGGAAAATGTCTCCTCCGCTAATTATATGCATATCCAGCCTCCCTTCCAGACCCAGGCGCGGTGAATAAAGGTTGGTGTGAAATTTTCGCTCACCCACCTGAAAGTTATAGCGTTTGAAGGTACGACGCTTTTCAAGGCGATCCAGTTCCAGGTGAGCCTCCCGGCCAAATTCCATTTTAGTCGTCACCTTTTTAGGCACCGGACAGACGTAGGTAAAATAAATAATCCTGGGACAATAGAAATATTGTTTTATATCAGTTACCTTAAGTTTCAGCATCCGGAAGGCCACCCGGTTTTATGCTGATATTAACCAGCAGCCTTAAATCTTTGTCGCAAACGGGGCAGATTATAATATCCCCAAAATTTTTACCCAGGATTTTGCGTAATCTTTGTTTTAATTCGTCCCTCCGGTTGTGGTTTAGCTCGCCGAAAAAGGCGGAGTACTGAATGTGAGTCAACCCGTAATCCTTGCAGGCCTCGAAAATTTTATTGCGGATCTTATCCTCGACTACATCGTAAATAACCAGTGTCTTCATTTTACCAGCTGCCCACAAAAGGGCGATACTTTGCCTCCCCCCGCAGGAAAGTGGCTAAACGGCGGGCCTGCATCTGAATTATTGTCTTTATTTTGTACCTTTTCCCCTGGAATTTCTCCTGCGTTTCCAGCCTCTGATTAATCCGTTCCTGCAGGTCCTGCCTGGTAGAAACTGCAAGCATACCCTCTTCCATTTGAATCTCTGTTCCTCTGTTAACCATGGCCACTACCACCCGGTCTACTACCTGCTGGCGAAACTCCTCCACAAGGTCATAGACCAGGCTTACTTTTCCGGACCGATCGACATGCAGGAAACCACCATAGGGGTCGAGCCCGGCCAGTATGATGGCACCCTCAACCCGCCTGTAAAGCATTCCATACCCGTAATTGAGCAGGGAATTTACCGGGTCGGTACTACCACGGTGTTCCCGACCCGGGAAATCCACCCTTCCGGAAGTGAGGCATTTTATTCCCTGCCAGTAAAGATTACCAGCCCTGCCCTCCACCGACATAAGCTGCCCTCGCACATCATCAATACAATTCCCCACTATACCATTCAACTCAGTTAATATACGTTCAATTTCACCAATAATTTGGTAAACCTGGTCAAAAAGGTCGCGGTCCACTTCCCGGCGGTATTTGGGAAAATACTTGAGTACGTTGATCTGATTTTTCAACTTTCCTTCAATAAAAAGCTTCGCTATAGTTACTCCTCTCTCATCCTGGTAAGCCATCAATTGATGACGGCGGGTGACAACCGTGCCGGTCAGGTAAGGTGATACGAGCTTGGCGTAAGGCTTCCCCGAAGGAGTAAGAAAGCTAATCTGTATGCCCCTTTCCACACACTCCCGGATTAGATCAGTGGAAAGACTGACACCCGAGGTGTCGATAATCACATGTTCCAGATCGTGGAAAGGAATTTCACTGACCACTTTACCATTTTCTTTTAATATAAGCCGTTCACTCTTTTTGCCCAGGAATGAGCCGAAGTTGGTAACCAAGAGTTCCATAGGCCATAGCCCAGAACCTTTCCTTTTATGCTGTTAATAGTATTTCCATGATATGGCATATTAAACCCGAGAACATTTTGCTTCATAAGAGGGCAAATGCTTGCGATAGAACGCTGATCACCAAACGTAAATCCTCTTCTTGAAAAGGATAGCACATCAGAAGCTCGCCACCATCGAAGAATACTTTAAAAACCTCTTCCAAGACAGCAAGGCTGTTTTCCGCATCCTCTTCGCTAACCGGCTTCATACCGTGAGCTACTATAGAATAATTGCGCCGATCTCGGAGCTCGTCCAATAAAGTACCCAATTTTAACTTTTGAAACGAGCTACCACGTCTGGCAGTAAAAACTGTCTCGATTAACCGGCTATAAGTCTTATCTTTAAATATTTTTTCCAGCACTATTTCTGAAGCATGGATCCCCAATTTCTTGATATTGGGGCTTAATTCCCAGGGATGATTAGAGGCATACTTCTTTATAATTTCCAGATTATTAGTATCCGTGCTCCTGGAAAGTTCAGCAGGTTCTATCCCATACTTTTCCCTCAATTGTTTATACAATGTACCTTCATAAATCCTCCAAAACCGGGCGAGAGTATCGGTGTAGTCACCCCGAATAAAACGACGGCGGGCACTAAAGTATAAGTCAATGAGATTTTCATAAGTTTCCCTCTCTGTATTTGCCTTCAGGAGTTTGAGCACCCTCACCTGACGTTCAAGAAGTGCGGCAAGATCCCGTAAATCTCTCGTATTAATAATTTCGGACAGCACACTGTTTAATCTCTGGTAAGCGTCGTTGTATCTAATTAAATCCCAACTCTGGTAGGCCAAAAAAATTCGCTGCACCAAGGCTGCCTTATCCCGGCGGTAAGAATATATACTGATTTGCTGTAATCTCCAAGCTTCTTCAGCCATCCTCTGAAATAAAAATTCCCTGCAATAACGGTTGAGCCTGGAAATAATATTTTCTTCCTCTAAAAACGTTACTTCAATTTCTTTCACGCGCTTACCGTCGGCATAAAGGGGATTGGAGACCTGCCAGAGATGACAGTTCCTGAATAAGCCGGCATTAGCCAGTATTATCCATGTACTTTTTAATTGTGGTGTCCCTGAAGAACAATTTAAATGAATTTCCACCTCTTGACCTGCCAGTGCCGTCAATACTTCCCCTACTTCTTTTCTGACGCGGGGCAAAATGGAACTGTAGTCGGTTGGATCATTTAAGGCAAGTGGTTTTATAAAAACACCGATATCCACCCCCACTTCCTTTAAAATCCATTCCCTGGTGAAATCCGCATTAGTTTGGGTTTCGCTCTTGACTCCATACCCTGCTGCAGTCGGGAAAAGGTATACCACATTGGGGTTCAGATGCCTGCAGAGAGTAACCACCGAACCCTCCTCACCCGTTTTTTCAGAAAAAGGATCCTGTTCACCTACAAAAGAAAACATCATCTTTAACATCGCGCTTCCTCCATTCTGGTCGGTACCGCAAAGGCCAGGCCATAATGCAGCACACCTGGATGACCAGGTGCAATTCCTTCAACCATCTTCCCGTAAAAAGGTTTTATATTACCTGTAGTCCTAAAAGCGGATCCAGCCCTAATCATTAAAAGGGGCCGTTTGAAAGGTAGTGCCGAAAGGGCATATTCTTCACCCAATTTCCCGTATTTGACTATCATCCTGTAACGCCCATCTACCGGATCATCTCCGGCTGGAACAAAGTTTGAGAGGCTTATAAAACCGTTAGCTTGATCAAGATCGTTAAATGCTTTGAATTCTTCCAGGGCAACCACGGAAAAGCTGCCTTTACCGATCGACTTACGCTTACCCAGTCCCGTTTCTCCCAGTAACTGAAATAGCCTTAATACCTTCTCTTCCCATCCCCTGCTAATCTTTAAGTATATTGAGAGGTGGCTGTAATCTGTATGAATATACCGTTCAACCTGTTCGTAAAGACTCCCTTCCTCACCTGTAGTTCCAGTTAAACGGTTGATCTGATTGTGCAAGGTGACGGTTTCCATAAAAGGCTTCTCTCTGGAAAGCAGCATTATATCACGGCCGGAAGCAAGAGTTATAAATTCTTCCAGAGTAATATACTCTATTTTTTTGACGCGCTTACCTTCTTTAGCTGCAGCAATAAGCTCTAACCTGGATGTGGGTAACGATCCTTTTTTAAGCGGCAGCAACGGGCGTGGGAAGAGGTCCCCCGGGAAACCGTTAGATATGACTAAAGGCGGTAGTCCATTCCTGTAGAGAGACAAAAAATTACTTAAGGCCCCCTCCCCTTCGCTGTATTTCAGGGTCCAGCACAGGCCGCCAAAGATGGTATCAGCGTGCAACGGGGTCAGGCATGAGCCCATAAGTTTGATTTTCAAACGATATGTTTGCACGGCTACATCCCCTCACCAATCTTAATGGCCTCCCCGTCCACGGTGATATCCTCAAATCTTACTTTCCCGTAACCCCGTGACCCTGAACTTCCCAGGTACTCGCGCTGCACCAGAGCAAGCCCTTCTTTAATGATGTTCAGCATATCCTGTTCTTTATCACCCTCAAAAACCCTTAAAACCAGTTCGAAATTGAAGCTGGTACCGGCCGGCACGCGCTCCTGAGTGCGCAAACCCCCATGGCCCGCCCTACCGGTCTTACGGTCAACCCAGTTTTCCGTTTTGATTTCCGCAAAGAACAGCCCCTTCTCCTGCTGGGCTTCTCGTAGTACCTGCTCTGATCCATCCGTCAAAAAAGCATCCCGCACAATCAGTCTTGTCGGACCAAGCCTGTGTTGCATATTCTTATGCGCACCGAAAATACGACAAACCTTACAGGATTCCTCGCCACATCCACATGGTTGTCCTGTACTTTGTGTACGCGAGGAATATTTCAACTCGAGCAGGGCACGCATGCGTCCCTTTAAGGAAGAACCAGGTATGTAAGGAAGACCCGTAACAGGGTGACGGATAATGGGATTGTCCATACCGCCAATTTCTATATCATCTTTTGAACCACCTATGCGCAAACCTGTCTCGCATAAGATTTTACCTTTTATCGTTATATGCTTGAGCAGTTTCATAAATATTTTACCTCCTCTGGTTGTTCTTTTCTTTAAAATAAGTAAAATAAGCCAGTACACTTTGAAAATGCTCTATAAAAGCTTTAAAATGCTTTCTGTCTATTTCGGCCTTCTCAATATTTGTTCTCATAAATTCCAGAAACTCTTCCGGTACCAACTTATTATTCCCATCGGACAAACGCCCAGCGTTATAGATAACATTGGCCTGTAAAGAGTAAAGATCAGGTTTGACAGCATCGAATTCCTCTGATTGAAGTTTTGCATCAATAGCCTTTAGCTTGTTATAAAACCGGCGCAATGCAGCTGAGGTCATCCCTTTTTGAGACAGCACCCGCGCCACTTTCTCCGCATCGGAGGTTAAAAGTTCTTTTCTTAAGTAACCTTTGGCGTCAAAATAACCTCCTTTGAGGTAGTCACCGTCCAGCATTGCCGTATTAGCCGTCTGTGCTGAACGCCGGTTTTCGGCAACACGATCCCCCCTCCCCTGCTCCCTTCTCCCCCCGTAACACTGCGGGCAAAGATCGTACCTGGAATCAAGGGTTGGCTTTCCGCATATGCGGCATCTGGCTGTCATGTTGAATCACTCCTAACGTCTAATGTTAATAATGCATAACTGGCTAATAGTTTCAGATTAACTATATAATCATGCCCCACTTCCTTCAGTTTTTCGACCCACATTCGAATCACTCCTGATTCAGGATCATCCTGGGGAATTCCCAAATTACGGGCAATTTCGTATGTCAAAAGGGGCAAGTAACGCAAACCGGCAACGTCTCCCTTAAAGTGATACTTTTCATATAGAGTAGCAAAGTACAGGAGCTTGCGTACAAAGCCGGTGCTGAGCCGTTCCTGTTTCAACCAGCTGGCCAACCGTTCTGCCTCCTGGAACAGCCTTTCCACTTTTGACCAATGAACCGTGGTACCCAGGAAGCTAAGCTGATCCCTCCCTTCCTGGTATCCAGGAAGTGCTTTTTCCTTGGATTCTTCCAGCATTTCTTCCGCCACAGCCACGCCTCGAGAAAGGGGTATACGCGGCTTAACCAGGGCAATACCGGCAGAAAGGGTTATATTAGGGTTCCTGCATGTGAAATGATGAAATTCTGTTTGGACAGTTACAGCAAGGCGGGCTATTTCATCCCACGGCCCGATTATAAAGAGGTCATCACCACCGGAAAACACTGTATAACAGCTCGTAAACTTGGTTTTCAGTAACTGCTCCATCCGGCCGGCAAAAAACAGGTCCAGCATCCTGCTCATCGTAGCCAGCCGGGATATACTGGTATTATCATTCGTTTCGCCACGCAAGCCATAAACAAACAGGCTCCCCAGGTTATCCACGTCTGCTTTCAGATAGCCTAAAAGCTTACGTCCACGCGACCTATTAGCCAGGCAATCAAAATATAATGGTTCGCCAGGACCAGGTTTTCTGTCATCCCGGCAACCTTTACACTCATAACAGGGGTTTTCATCCGCAAGAGGTATGTAGTTAGTCATATACTTGAAAATAGTGGGATACTTGCCCGATTCATTAATGTTGGAGTTATTTAACCTGACTACCAGATAAAACGGAAGTATATCTTCTGGCTTATCCCTCGAAATAAACAGATTGTAAGTCCCGTGCAAAGGGTAAACCCCAGCAAAACACCCAGAAGATATTGGCTCTTTGCTAAAAGCAATGTATCCAGCATTGGCCAGCCTGGTGCCCATTTCGAGGTCACGCCGACATTGCGGGCAGAATTGTTGCTCACCGTCACCAGCCTGCCCAACTGGATTCTTTCGGCATCCAGGGCATATTCCACCCTGCCACTTCCCAACCCCACTCATAAATAATTCACTCTGCCAGTAACCGTTTTTGACAAGGTAATCTTTTAAAGGCATTACCTTTTTATCGTTAAGCTTTTCGGCAACTGATGCCATTACCTGGCCAAAGCAGGCAAAATCCCGCCCGCTAAAAGGGAGTTGGGCCAGGTTAATGGTTAGCTCACCATGAAATTGTTCCAGAAACCACCGGTCCAGTTCAACCTGCAGATTATCGATCTTTTCCTTTGATCCATTTATGTTAGGCAACAGCAAATAAAATTTACCACCAGAAGAGAAAATAATGTTGCAAAGTGGCAGATCAAACTCATGGAGTATCCTGTGGCTGATGCTTTCAAGCAATGCGCTAAGATAAAAAGAACGTGCCCGGAGGCGTTTGGCAACCCCTCCTGCACCAATACCGGAAATTTCAAAGATATAGTTCTGAATCCCGGAAAGATCTCCCACTACCAGGCGGAACTTTAATTCATCGGAATTGGTTATCTGTTTAATTGTAAAACTAGTGGTTTTATCGTGGTATTGATAAAGGCAGGCAGCTATAGCAGCAGTTGTACGTAGATGATCGAATAATGATATATCCGGAAATTCATCAAGGGTATTACTGGGCAAGCACCAGGTGTAACGTTCGAAAAGTGAAAGCAGGTGAGTAAAAACGCAATTAAAATCGCTGATATTGGTTCTACTCAAAAGGGCATCAAATTCGTGCCCGAAAGAACGCAGATAAGCAGCAGTCTGCCCTGGATCGAGCATATCAAAGTCTTCCGGAAAAGCCAGAGCAGGATCCAGGGGATGCAGGCGATAGTAAAGCGGTTCCGGTGTTTCCCTTGTTAACTTCAGCCGTGAAAAAACGGAAGCCAGGGGTATTGTTCTAAAATCCTTACCCCTTCTCGCAGTTTCACCCCTTTCCGCCGAGGAATAATTATCGGCAGTGCTGACCAGATAGGCCAGGGGACGTACCTCCGGTGGAGCTTCCTGAACTCTTAATTCCGGAGGAAAATCTCGACTCTCATGATGCCTCTGAACGAGTTCGATCAAGAGAGGAACATCGGCAACTTCTGCGAACAGGTCTTTTCTCACCCGGATCAAATCTGCAGAGATAGCAGGGTGTTTTCCGCTTATTTTTATGCCCTGTTGAAAATCTCCCCGTTGCAGGAACTTACCGATGTCATGGAGGAGACCTGCCAACACAACAGTATGGTATTGTTTGTTCATGAGAACCTCTCCATTAAATAATGTCTTATCAGAACCTTGTTTCTCATGTTTCTCATTATGTGTCTTGCAGCCAATAGAATCAAACTGGGATTTTCCATTCAGGAAATTTTCCTTTTCGAAAGCTCCTACCTTACTTGCAAGCCCAACTCCTTATCATAAGTAACATCCACGACATATACCTCCCTGTCACGTTTATCTTTCACCATGCCCATCTTTTTAAGTCTACAAAACTGCCCCCAGGATAGCGGTACAAGTAGCTGCGCTGCTTCCATAGGTTCCCCTGCAGATATCATGTTTTGATACTCCTGCTCAAGACATGCCGGCAATACTTCAATGCTGTTAAAGGCCTGGTAAAACATTTCTTCAAGCTCTTCGCTGCTATCAAATGGACGCAGTGACCGTAAGCAGGCGTTTTCAAACCTCTCACGAGCTTCCTGGTAAATTCTATCCCATTGTTGCGCATAATCTCCCCGGTAGATTTCATCCAGCCAGCTGGTAATTGCTGCTTCATCAATTACCTTCTCAGCATTCTTTTTTAACACCGCTAGAGTTCCTTCGACCAGAACTTTATCATAAATCTGCTGGCCATCAGCCGGAGACGTAAAAACGTTAACCGGTGCACATTTTTTCAGACGACGCCGATTGATGCGTCCAAAGCGTTGAACAAGGGCATCCAGGGGTGCTGGGTCTGAATAAATAACATCCAGGTCGATATCCAGACTCACCTCCACCACCTGAGTAGCTACCAGAACCACCGGTCTGCGCACGGTTGAACGGGAACCAGTAGCTTCCTGTATCATTCTTTCTTTAAACAGGCGATCGCGGCTGTTAAAACGCCCGTGAAGCAGGACCAATTCCGCCCTATCTTTCAGGCGCTGGAACAGCTCATCGTAGGTCTGCTGAGCACGTTTGACCGTGTTACAGCAAACCAGGATGCTGCGGCCCCCTCCAGCCTCACTAGAAATTCGATCTAACCAGGGATCCTGTAGTAATTCACCTTCCTGTACCAGTAACCGATGCCGTTGAAATTGCGCAAATATTTCAGGTGTGGCACGAATGGTGGTCATTTCTCCCAGGGCTTCAGATAAACGCCTCTCCAGTAAACCGGGTAGCGTCGCCGACATAATTAAGAAAGTGGCACCAAAATTTTCCCGCAAGTACTTTACCGTAGCCAGAATCATTGCCAGTCTTTCCACTTCGTAGGCATGAATCTCGTCAAAAATAAAGGCCGAACCCAGGAAATCTGAAAGCAACATTTCATATCCTTTCAGCCGGTAAGGCCCTTTCAGCATCTGGTACGGACTTAACACGCGCACCGGATAATAATACAACCGGGATAATTTCATGGCGCACTGCGCCATCCTTTTAGCCTGTCTCCGGTCGTAATCCTCTTCCAAAAACCGGTGGTATAGTGACAGCGTGGCGCGGCCGTGTTCCAGGCCCACCACTCCCGGAAATATCTTTTGAAGCCTGTTGTACATGGCATTCATACTTGCCTGATAGGGCAAAGTGTAAAATAAGCGGGGAAGGGGTTTTACGCCTGCCTGAGAACACGCCCATAAAAGAGCTGCTTCCGTTTTTCCGCTGCCTGTAGGCGCCACCAGGACTGCCTCCCCCCTGGTTTTTAAACATGCTTTCTGATGGGGATAAAGCCCGGCCTCAGGGAGACCCCACCGGGCCAATAAATCATTCGTATGAACCAGTGGTACAGGCAACAGGGAATCTGTATTTGCCGAAGCTGTATGATCGCTTGAAAGCAAATGCCCCCGTAATACCATCAATGCAACTGATAAGGCCTTACCCTCATAACGATTCACTTCCCGTCCCCAACGACGGAGCTCTGCAAGACGCCTGTAAATATTTTTCTGGCCATTACTGCGAAATTCTGTTATAGCACGTTCCAGAGGAATCAGCTCAGGCTGCTGTATCCCGGCGGTTGATAGCCCCAGGACCGTAATCCACGACACAGAGCATTCCACCAGCCAGCGCCAGAGGCCTTCCAGGACGCTATCACTAACTTCTTCCGTTAAAGAGCCTACAGTGTTCTCCTGTAAATTGCTTGCCCCCATGTAAAGGAGTGAGATTTCCCGGGAATCCTTATGATGATAGACAATCGCTGCCGCCATCCGGGTAAGCTCCTCCTGTTCAAAACCCCCGCAAAACCAATCGAGAAAAGCCAAGGAAAGCACTTCGTGACGGTGGGGCCAGCGTGGCCCACCGCGCAGGTATTTCTGAAAACCCCGTGCAGCTTTACCAAAATCATGCAACCAGGAGGCCCAAAAGAGGCAATGCCACAAACGGGGAAAATTCACCACCCGCGGAACCCGGGGGCGGACCTGAATCATTTCAGATAATTTATTCAGTACATGCCAGGTATGTAGAGCCAGACTTTCCCCGGACTCTCCTTCTTCCTGTGGGCTCTTAGCCCAAACATCATCCAACCACACCGGCCATGTCAAATTCGTCATTTTTATCACCTACAAAGGTATGAAACAATAAACCAAGAAAAGCACCCTTTTCCTGTGGTGATTCGGGGTCGACCCAGTATATTTGCTCCTCCATAGACTGGTGCCTGATCATTTCATCACTATACACCCGCTGGTGCAGTACCAGATAGCGAGCAAAAACAGGAACTCGCCCCCGCTGATAGTCCAGAAAACGAGGCATGAGCACTACATAACCACGACCCGTCTGCATTGCCATCCGGTAAGGCGCCAGGGTATGCTCGAAATAGGCCTTTTTTGAGGCTATCAATTTGACTACCTTAACACTTTTGTAGGTGAACAGGTCCTGGGACCTACCCAGAACTACAGGGTAGCGGGGAGAACGAAAAGCCGACTCCCATTCCGGCTTGTTAATGTACAGCACAAGCCGTGGTTTAAACAAAATCGTCCTTTTGAACGGATTAACCGCTCCTTCCAGAACTTTGGCCACCTTTGT
The DNA here is from genome assembly GCF_049701015.1 of Desulfofundulus sp. Taxonomy (NCBI): domain Bacteria; kingdom Bacillati; phylum Bacillota; class Clostridia; order Eubacteriales; family Peptococcaceae; genus Desulfofundulus; species Desulfofundulus sp. Next base: position 2,121 of record NZ_JBNATZ010000048.1, on the reverse strand, counting down.
TCCTGGCAGTTTGCCGCTGGACGCATTTAGCACATGGGTATGTTCCACATCATCGAACTTTGCCTGGTAAGTAAAATGGTAGGCAAACTTTATTCCTTCTGGAACTACCCATTCACCCAAAGCGCTACAGATATGCCCGTAAATCGTAGCCGGCGGGGGCATTTCAAAGGTAGGCTGAACTCCCTGCATAAAGTGAGGATAACGAAAGGAAGTGGTAATTCCCTCCGCTACTATTTTCAGAACTTCCATCGTATCACCCTACTCCATCCAACAGCTATTTTCCGGAATCTTTAACGCATTGATCAAAGCTCTGAATGCCTGCCGGGGGTGGCTCATCTTAATCCTCATACCTCCCGGCGTTTTAGCAAATTCTTCTAGTTTAGCACGCTCTTCGTCAAGATACCCGCGGGCCCAACCTACATAAATATCGGAGAGGATATCATCTTGAAAAACGGTAATTGCTTCTTTCAGAGCTTCCAGCTTAAGTTCAGGAAGGCCTTTATTGCTGGCACCGATCACATAACCAAAAATATGGTTCCCACCCCTGGTTACACAGAGAATAACTAGTGGTGGGGCAACATCCGTATAATGCAAAGTCTGTTTCGCACCGCCATCTAAAATAGACATACCTTCAAAAAGAGCAGCAATACGCTGCACCCTCTGTTCCATGGGTAAACGGTAGGCTTTTTCATCCATTAAATGTATCAGACCGGCTTCCTGAGCCTTTTTGATTCGCACATCGTCAAGGTTACGGAAACCTGTCTTCTGCCGGTACCAGAAGGTACCACAGGCACTTAGATCCAGAGAGAATAAGCCCTTTAATGTCGCACGATAGAACTGATGCTCATGAGGTACCGGATCTCCTTCATGCCGGGACATTACACCAAAATCACTGGTTGGGGTAACGGGAGCAATAGAGACCAGAGTGCTCACCCTGAAAGGAGCTGCTCTCGTAACTGTATCTGTAGTTTCCGTCTCATTAAGTCTTGTTTCAGCTTCCCGTTTGGCCCGGGCCGATTCTTTCTTAGACGGAGCTCTCATATAACCGAATAGATCATCATCCCACCACTGGATAGGATTGGCATCGGTATAAGCAATTTTATCCTCACGATATATTGGCGCTGATACCCAGCCTATATCAGCCTTTTCCAGAGTCGTTCGCAACCAGTAACGGAAGGCCTGTGCAGAAACGTATGGATAAAAACCCTCCCTGGTACGTATTACCTTTACCCCAACACTATTATCAAATCGCTCGCCAGGAATATTCCCAAGGTTATTCAAGGCCGAAGCCGGTGCATCAATGAGCAAAAGTCCGGTAACAAAGGCCATGGCAACATCCTCCTTTATTGATTTTCATCCCGGGCTTCCGGCAGGGCATCGATATTTTTACCCAGCCATCCCAGATTATAAAGCTGTTCAATCATCCGAATCAGCACCAGATCGCGGGCCAGGCGCCAGTCCGGTCTTGCTACGTCGGTACCATCTTCAAAGATGTTGATATAGGGCTCAAGCGTTATGAGCGGCGGATTACCTCGCCTGACATGGGCCAGGTTGGCTTTAATCAGAGCGTTGCGAAAAATTCTGTAATCCTGTTCACTGAAAAAGACTGTAAAAAAACGCCGGTCGTTTTCACCGCTCACATAAGCGGCCAATCGATCACCCAGGTCCCGAATTTGCTGGATGCGCTCCTTATCCACGTTCATCACCTTCCATAAGAATAGCTCAGTTATTTTCCAGGAAACCAGGCTGACCTCATCCCTGAGCGAGTAGTAGCGACGGGGGTCATCCTCCGCTCCTCTGTATATTGGAATTCGCAAGAAGTAACGCCGGATAAACGCGGGAGCATTATCCGGCAAGTAAAACAGATCTTCATAAAGGAAATTTCGCTTTGGACGATTATCTTCTTTTCCCTTCTTGTTCGAAAGACTCATACGCCATGCACGTTCGGTAATACCCTTCCACTCAAGGCGGTAAGCTGGACTCACAACGTAAAAAAGAAATTCTGTGAGCTCCAGCGGTAGGTAGTAAATTTCCAGGGGCGGGTTGCGGTCATCGAGAGGGTTAGACTGACCACTATTGGTCAGGTGGTAGGCCGTTATGGACGAAGGGCGGCCTTCTAAC
>NZ_JBNATZ010000047.1:0-14400 GCF_049701015.1 Desulfofundulus sp. | reverse complement strand
CTCCAGATCAGGGAGGTGGAAAGGGGCGGGCCGCCGGGGGCCCGCCCTTTATATCGATGAGGATCGGGAAAGAGCTGCTGGTAGAGCAGCTGGAGGCCATGCGCGACCGCGGGCTGGAACTGGAGTATGTTCCCGACTGTTACGAAGACGCTTGCAAGAAACTTGCGGACGAGCTGAACATCCCGGAGGACCTGCACCCGGCGTTCAGAGCTTACTACCTGGACTACGTTCTCAGCGAGGGGAACGCCACGCACCTCAATGGCATTTTCTTTAACGACGAAGACGTGAAGGACGGCATTTACAACAAGATAGACGCTTTTTACCGTCCTATTTTCAGCCGGGTTGAGCGGGAGACCGACACGGACATGAGCCTGTACATCGAGCCCAGCTACACGGATAGAAGTTACCTTATAGCTGTCGCCACGCGGCACGAGGGGAAAGACCTGGCAGTACCTTTTGTGGTGTACCGCGGCGGTTTCAAAACATGGTGGTCTTTTTTTGAGAGTGAAAAGCCTGAATCCATATACAGAGAGCTCGAGTCGATTTACAATTCGGCACGCGCGGCAGTTGCCGCCGGGCTTAATGCTAACAAGAAGCCTGCGGTCGTTTGCGTGTGCGTCCGGCTGGCGGGAAACTCCCGGACAGACCTGGGCCGGGGCGTCGTCGTAAACGGCCACCTTGTTGTTACGGAGGACCCTTACAATGTGGAACTGAGAGCTGAAGAGGTTGCCGCTGGCATTGCCCTTGCCCTGGGGACAGAGGTGAAGACGCGGGAAGTCACCGTCCAGGACCCGGGAGACTGGGACTGGACCGAGGTGATGGCGGAATTAAGAAAGCGGTAAACAATACCCAGGCGGCCCGGCCCGCCCTAAACCACTTCAACCGAGGAGGTGAGGGAGGGCGGGCTGCCGGGGACCCGCCCTTCATGCGCATGAGCACCAGAGGTGCCTACGGTTTCAGGATCGATGGGGTGGACAAGATCACCTACAACCATTCCGACTCGTACCCGGAGTGGCTGGGTAATGAGATAGTGGCATTTGTCAAAAAAACGCCTTACGAGGAAATGGTGGAAGCGGCAAGGAAGATCATTCTGGTTTCGGAATCCGGGGAACCTACGGATGAACAGGTCGAGGAGTGCAGGGAGTTTTTCAACCTTCCCGGTGACTGTGGAAAGCAGTGGTACTGGCTGTTAAGGGACGCCCAGGGGGATCTTGACGTCTACCTGAAGGGCCTGCGGTACATGCTCAACTACAGAGATTTTCTCGCAGATTCCCTGTTCTGCGAGTGGGCGTACATCATCAACCTTGACGAGAGAATTTTCGAAGTATACCGCGGCTTCCAGAAACAGAGGGACCGCAATCCCCGCAACCGGTACCGCGATATGGAAAGGTGCGACGAGGCATACTATCCGGTAAAACTGGTAGCGGAGTTCCCGTTAGAAAACATTCCCGACGACTGGATTGAAGTGGTTCGGAGATAGTCTTAGCGGGGTGAGGCTTTCGTTTGAGCCGGGGCGTCCTGCTCCGGCTTTTTTGTTTTTATGGGGCGCGGCGAAACCCGGCTGCCTTTGACCCGGCGGCTTGTTTTTCAGCGGCTGGTATGGTAAAATTAAGGTGTCGTATATTGATTCAGCTGCCGGTGCTTTTAAGATACCGGAGGAAGGTATCCTTTTACGGGGTACGGGTTGCGGCTCCTTTTGAGGGGCCGGAGGAAGTGGAGAGACACGGGACCAGAAGCCTTGGTGTGCCTTTTTTGCCCACGACAACGGGATAGAGGGTGCAGTATGTCCTGGTGTAGACAGCCGTGCGGCTTTCTTTGGAGCTGTGCGGCTTTTCAGTTTTGGTTTCACAGAGGTGGAGCTGGATGAAAGTAGTCGGCAAGCGGCGGGAACCGCTGCCGTTCCCGCTGAACAACTGGGACGAGTTTGTAGAACTCGCCATGACCTTTCGGAAGGAAAAGTTAGAGTTTCCGTGAGGCGTGTACAGGTTCAAAACGTTCGAGGAGGCGAGCTTGTGGGAAGAGAGGATGCTGCTGGGGGAAGCGCCGCCAGCAAAAACAGCACAAAGACAAAAGTGATGACATTGATAGAAGCTATCAACAAGTCTGATGGAAAGTTCAAGAACGACGACCTGCTTGCAGTGCAGGAATTTATCGATGACTGCGGCAGGTACATCGAGCGGGTAACCGCAATGGAAGCAGCATTACAGGTGGCCAGGTTCCGTCTGGAACCCGAGGACTACCGGCAGCTCATCGTAGATCTCGACCGGGGGCGCAAGCTGGCGCACGACGCGCTGATAGCTTCTGTGCGTCTGGTCAACCGGCTTTGCGGCGTATACGGTGTCCCGAAGATCTACGACGGCCCGGACGAGAGGATACCGATTGCGGAATTCGCTATGGAAGTGACGAGCGAATTTTTTAAAGAAAGGAGACTCTGAAGAGGGTGGCTTCCAGGAAGAAGCTGCCGCGCCTGATGTGGCAGCGGAAACCGCAGACGCAGGTGGTACCGAACCGGCGGGCGGTGGAGCGCAAAATGGCCTGCCGGAAGAAGATCGATCTGGAAAAATAAAGAATCACGGGACCAGAAGCCTCACTGTGCCTTTTCGGGCTGGTGGGGCTTTACTTTTTTCAGGGGCAGGTACGGGTTAGGCGGGTCAGCCCGGACGAAGCCCTTCCGGTTCCCCGCACGTGGGAGCGAGCGGGGCCGGGAGGGGGTGGTGCTGGTGAAGCTCATAGAACTGCTGACAGCAGTGTTTAACTTGCTGAAGGCGGTCATAGAGCTGGCCAGAGCCGTTCGCAAGGAAAAGAAATAAGCGTCAGGGGATAACCTGACGCAGACTTAGAAACCGACCAAGCTAAAAACCCGCCCGCTCCCACCAGAAATAGGGAGCGTTCAGGTTTATTATAGCACAGGCAGCCGCGGGGGTCAAGGTGCCGCGGGCAGGATGAAAATCACTGGGCTACAAGCCTCGCTTGCCTTTTGGGGCCGGCGGGGCTTTTTTAAGATCACAAGAGAGGGGATGTATGTCATGGGTCTCGACGCTCGCGTGGGCAGTGTTTTCCGGAGGGTCGGCAGCTACGGGTGGTACCACAGCTTCCGGGCGGCGGTGTGCGACTACCTGGAAGGGGGCGTGTGGGGCAGCAGGTTCCCGCTGCTCCAGGACCACTCGGACTGCGACGGGGAGTACACGCCGGAGGAAGCAAAACGTCTGCTCAAAGAGTTAAAAGAAATAGAACGGGGTCTGGAAGATGTGAAGTACCCCGTCGCGATTTGTCTCGACGCTGACGGTGCGGAGCTGTGCCGCCAGCCGAAGTATTCGGAGAGAGGCATTTTCTGCTACGGCAAGCTGCTGAATTTCGGGGTGACGGAGGAAGGGCTGGTGGTGGATTCGGAAAATCCTGCCAGCCTACCGGTGCCTCCGGACGGAGAGTACGTCGACGTGCTGGGCAGGCTGAAGTACCGGTGGTATTTTACCGAGATGGAGCGAGTAGGGGAAGACGCCTGGAAAGGCCGGCGCGCCAGCGGTGTGCCTGTAATGATAAAGGGCCTCTGCACAGCGGCGCCCGAGGGGTGCGCGCGCATCGTGGCTGGATGGGAGCCAGCGCTGCTGACTTTTGGGCACACGATCCGCGTGCTGGGCGAGCTCTGCGAGAAGTCCGCAGCCACCGGTGAGCCGGTAGTGTTCTGCTGAACGGGGAGCTGATTGTTCTGTCTTTCGAGGCGGCCCGGCCCGCCTTGACTCACTCGGTCGAGGAGGTGAAACGGGGCGGGCTTGCACCCGCCCCGCTTGCATGCCCGTACAGCTCAAACTTTTCCAGGAGCGTGTTAAGACCAACATATCCTGCGAGTACGTGAAGTCGTGGGGGGCTGTGGAAGCCCTGCGCGAAGTTATCCAGGAGAACCTGGACGCGCGGAAGAAGTACTCCTGCCGGGGCAGGGTGTCCTGGAGGAAAGGGTTGTTAATTGCCGAAGATAGCGGGCCCGGGTTGAGGCGGCAGGACCTGGCGCTGGGGAATTCCGGCAAGCGGGGGCACAGCGAGCTGATCGGCCAGTTTGGGGAAGGGCTGAAGCTGGCCGCGCTGGTCGCCGCCCGGGAAGGGCGGGAGATGTACATTGAGACGGTGGGTTTTACCGCCGTGCCGGTGCTGGAGTACGAGCCGGCGCTGGAGTGCCAGGTGCTCGTTTTTGTTCTGGAGGAAAACAACAGGGTTACCGGGACGAGGGTCTGTTTTGAGGCCACAAAGGAAGAGAGTGACGCGGCTTTAGGCTTGTTCCTGGAGTTTAGCACGGCCAGGAAAATATGCGACAGGATATACCTTCCTGGCGGGCGGGTGTACGTCAACGGGGCGCTGGCGGCAGAGAGGAAGGACATGCTTTTCAGCTACGACCTGACCGGGGAGGGCATCAGGGCGGTGCAGAACCGGGACAGGACAGTGGTGGACGACGACGCCCTGCTGGAAGAAGTGGGAAAGGTGCTCAGCACCTGCAGGAACCGGAAAATCATTGAGGCGCTTTTCAGGAGTGCGGAGAAAAAAGAAGCGGAGAGGTACCTGGAGGGCAGGGCGCACCTCGAGCCTCCGGAGAGCGACCTGGCGGTTTGGAGGAAAGTGATGAGGGAAGTCTTCGGCCCGAGGGTGTGCCTGGCGAGCGACCCTGTTTGCGACCTGGAGGCCGGGGAGAAAGGGTTTACGGTCCTCAACAGCGTCCCCTGGCAGTGGGAAGGCTGCTTCAGGCGGCTGGGCGTGGAGTACAGCCGGAAGGTCGCGGCCGGAGCCAGGAAGCCGAGGGGGAGGGTTGCTTTAAGGGACCTGTCCCCGCGGGAGCTTCGGAACCTCCAGTGGGCAAAGAAGGTAGCCGGAGATGTCTTCGGCGGGAGACTCCCGAGGGTGACGGTCGTCTCCGAGATCCCTCCTGACGGCGAGGAGAAGGTGAGGGGCTGTTACGACCACAGGGGCATAATCTACCTGTTGCGGGACTTGCTGGCGGTCCCTGAAGAAGCTCTGGGGACCCTGGTGCACGAGATGGTGCACCACGTGACCGGCGCGCCCGACTGCACGCGGGGGTTCGAGCGTGGCTGGCAGGAGGTAGTCGTGAAAGTGCTTCTTCATGTGTACGGGTTGCCGGGGGCTAAGAAAACGCAGAAAATTATCGGCAGTTTAACGGTAAATTAACGGCAATTTATTGGCAGTACTGAAAAGAGACCGGGAGCTTTCCCAATCCCGGTCTACTTCTTTAGTGTGATGAGCGACCGGGGTGGTCCGGCCCGTTCAAATCACTATTATCCTATCAAGGAGGAAATAAGATGTCTGAAAAACACTTTTTGTCAGAATTCATTGGTATGCAGATGAAATCCCGTAACTGGTCACTCCGCCATACTGCTCGTCAATTAAAAATCAGTCCGTCATATTTATCGTTAATCCTAAACCACCACGTTATTCCCAAACCTGCCATACTTGAAAAGGTAGCTAAAAATTTTGATGTTTCGTATTCATATTTATTTCTAAAGACTGGACTATTTGAGAATGGTCCATTTAACTCCCGAGTAAAAACAGCTTTGTTACAAGTTTGTCATAATATTTCGATCGTAGCTGATGTTTTAACTCAGTTTGCAAAATATTTCCACCTTAACGTAGACCGTAAGTCTATAGATATTTTTGCAACTGACTTTGAATCGCGAGATGTGTACGGATTTTTCGAAGGAATTAGGGATGATGGGTACGAATGGGTGACATTGCTTTTAACGTGGATGCACGATAGCCGTATACCTCCTCAAACAGGCGGTAAAATTTTGTGTAATATCGAGAAAATTATTAATAAGCGCGAAAACAAAACTTTAGTGGATGCTGATTTGCTCTATTATCTCTTTGACTGTATTCCAACTCCCTTCTTTAACAAATATTACGCTCCGCTCTATGCAGATTTATTGTCCATGTATTCGAGAGCTCTCACTAACACAATAGAACAATTTCAAAAATCTGGAGCAGACATAAACAGCTCTACATTTCCAAAAGAATTTGAGTATTTCTTATCTGAGGAACGAAATAAAGCTGTTTTTGATAAAGAAGAGATTTCTAATAATGCTGCAGATGATGATGATAATGATGTGAGTGGGATATCCGAGATAAACATAAGCACAAACATTTCAGGCGACAAAGCGTCAATCATTCTTACCGTTCCCCGGGGTATAGTTGACATTCTACTTACTAAAATTCTGAACCTGGTAAAATAATAGATTAACCCCATAAGTTTACCTATTACTCTCCCGGGGTGTTCCCGTGAGCTGAAAAGAGACCGGGAGTTTTCCTGTCCCGGTCTTCTTATTCAGCGTAACAAAACCAAGGCGGCCCGGCCCGTTTTAAACTCACTTCACTTAAGGGGGTGGATAAGGACGGGCCGCCGGAAACCCGTCCCAGAGGAATACGGCCAAACCAGTCAACCGGCTGATAGGTAAGGTTAGCCGGCGACGAAGAGGAGATTTTGATGGCCGGAATTGATGGTAAATCGGTTATAATAGTAGAAAAAACGGGGGAAATAAATATGCCCCGGAAAATCCCCTGTTGGCAACCACGCTACACTATAACACCTGCGATCGCCAGGTTCTTAATGGAAATAGAAGCGGCAAAAGCGATAGTTGGACATACACCGCTGCCTCCATGGGTAGAAAACCGATTGAGAGAAAAAGCTCGCGTCAGGGCTTCTCACTATTCCACCTATATAGAAGGCAACCGGCTGACCCTTGAGGAAGCCGAGAACGTAATTAGAGGCAAAGAACCGTCTATTCGGGGAAAGGAACACGACGCCTGGGAAGTTCGCAACTACTGGAACGCTCTTCTGCGTGTGGAAGAGTGGGCATCCCAGAAGGTTCCGCTGACGGAAGAGCTGATCTGGAAGCTGCATGCCGTGGTCATGAGAGGACGGAGGGCAAAACCCACTCCTTACCGCGACGGGCAAAACGTAATCAGAGATGCCGCCACTGGTGCGATAGCTTACCTGCCGCCAGAAGCAAAAGACGTTCCTGTGCTGATGAGCGAGATGATTGCCTGGATACGTAAAGCCGAAAAAGAAAACCTTCCCGTTCCACTGATTGCCGCCCTGGTCCATTATCAATTTGTAACAATTCACCCGTTTTACGACGGCAACGGCAGGACGGCAAGACTGCTGGCGACCTTCATCTTGCATAAAGGCGGCTACGGTTTAAACGGATTTTTCTCACTGGAAGAACAGCATGCAAGAGATTTGGGAGCGTATTACCGGGCAATTGCCGTTCATCCTCACCATAATTACTACATGGGCAGGGCAGAAGCCGAACTGACGCCCTGGTTGGAATACTTTCTCGAACTGATGGCAAAAGTTTTCACGGAAGCGAAAGATGAAGCGGTCAAACTGGCTGAAAGAGAAATGCCTGTCGAACCGGAACAGGTACGCCTGCTTGACCGGCGAGCACGGATCGTCTTCGGTTTGTTTGCCGCAAAGAAAACTATTGGCACAAAAGATGTAGCCGCCGCTCTAGGACTGTCCGAAAGAATGGCTCGCGAATTGCTTCGGGAGTGGACCGAGCAAGGATGGCTGGTTCTACGGAACCCGTCAAAAAAGGGAAGGCAGTACGCTCTGGCGGAGGATTACCGGCAATTTATCGGCAATTTAACGGCAAAATAATGGCAGTTTATCGGCAATATCGAAAGAGACCGGGAACTTTCTAATTCCGGTCTTTTTGTCTTTGATGCACCGAAATTTTAATGTAACAAGCAATCAGGGCGGCCCGGCCCGCCTCAAAACTCACTTCAAGGAGGTGAGAGGGGCGGGCCGCCGGGGGCCTGCCCTTGCAAGCTATGGGGTGGACGTACACGGACAAGCCGAAAGGCATGAGCGTGAGGCAGTTTTTCGAGAAACAGTTCAACTACACCAGGGACGACGGGAGGTACGGTAAAGTCCTCGACTGCGCCGTGGTGAACCTGCGCGAGGCGTACATCGCCTACGAGACCGGCGACGCGCAGGGGAACCGGGAAGTGAGGGCCATCGTCTGCGCCCTGGGCTACAGCCCGAATAGCTACAACAACTTCGGGTACAAGGACATGACCGAGACGATGGGGCCCTATCTGTACAACTGCCCGGAGCGCATACTGAGGATGCTCACTCCTACTGACCACGAGTGGGCCAGGGAATGGCGGGAGAAGTGCTGGGAGCGCATCCGGGCAAAGAAAGCCCGCCCGAAGCTAAAGAAGGGGATGGTGGTCAAGTTCGCCGACTCGATCGTGTTCAGGAGCGGGCGGAAAGAGGACACGTTCAGAGTAGAAGACCCGAAGCGGCTGGTATTCTCCGACAGGTGGGGAAGGCGGTACAAGCTCCGCCGGGACATCCTGGACTGGGGGTTCCAGGTGCTCGAAGGGTTTCCACCCGAACGGGGGACTGTCGTTTCTGCATAGCGACAGGGTGAAAGCAGCCCGGCCGGCAAGCGCCGGGCTGCAGCATTCAGGAGGCGGAGCAAAAGTGAGCTTCGGCTGCGCAAAAGTCAAAAAAGAAGGGAGGTAAAGTGGGGCTGGAAAGGCCCGCTCTTGGACTATGTTCTGTTCGATTGCTTCTGAAATTTCCATTGCGCGTCAATGTTTAAAAATATCGACTGTCGAATTTGCCAGGCTTATGAAGGTTTCCCAGGCAAGCGTGTCGTCCTGGGAACGTTTCGTGCGTCCAGTTCCGCGAAGCGCTGTTGCTAATTACCTGTCACTTGTCTTTCCGAACTTAAGACAGGATACTCGCATCCTGATGACCGACAGGTATTGCCGCATCATGGAAAGAGACGAGTTGCTGGCCTCAATTTTAAGTCTCCATCATCTGTCCAACCTGCGTTTAGTTCTTGCATGCGCATCTGAAATAGAGTTCCTGCTCAAAAAATATCCTTTATTCAAGGAAATCCCTGCAGACAACGAAATCAATCTGCAGTCCGATGAGATGTTGACACTATTGGTGCGCTTGAACCACAATACCCATAAGGTTTTTGACCAGTGCTTAAACGACATGTCTTCAGAAGAGCTAACTTTCTTTGCCTGGTTTCTGAACAAGATTATCCAGCGGGTGTCAATCAGGTTTGGTAACCGCAATTTCACCCCGAACAGCCTACAAGAGTTTTGTAGCGGCATTTTTGAAAACAACGAACACGGTTGTGAAATCGAGGTGGCTAAAGAAATGATAATCGATCTTTTCCACCTGTGTTTTAAACAGTTGACCATTTCTGAACGCAATTGCGCTGAGATACCCCATCAAGAGCTGGTAACTTCGTTTAATGCACAGCACAGCTTAACCGCAACAGGTGTGTCTGGTAACGATTACCACATGGGGTCGCTTTAAGAGGCCGGGGAAAGTAAAAGGTACGGGATCAGAAACCTCACTGTGTTTTTTTTAGGAAGTCAGGGTCGTGGCAGAAATCAGAGGAAGTCATCCCGGTGAGGGTAGGACGAATATGAAAACTGCATTAACTGGACTGATTGCTGTTAACCGGGCCACCCGGCCCGCCGAAATTCCCCCGGAAAGGAGGAAAGATGGGGCGGGCCGGGATAGGTCCGCCCCGTATACGATGACACTTACCGACAGAGCGAGAGAAGCCCTGGACCGCCTTTTGGAGATGTTCCGCACCGGGGACCTGCCCGCTGCCGTGGCCCAAACGGTCATCCGGGCGAAGGCCGGGTACGAGAGGCCGTCCGACAGGTGGAGTCTGGGCAACCGGCTGCTTATGTACCTGGCCGGTACGGAGGACGCCAGGGGGTTCAGGCAGTGGGAAGAAGCAGGGCGGCACGTCAAGAAGGGGGCTAAGGCGTTCTACATCCTGGCGCCCGTGACCAAAAAGAAAACTGTCAGGGAGCGGGAGGTGGATCCGGAGACCGGTGAGGAGCGGGAAGTGGAGCGTGAGCGGGTAGTCGTCACCGGTTTCCGGTGTGTCCCGGTGTTCCGGTATGAGGACACGGAGGGTGAACCGCTGCCGGACTACACTCCGCCGGAGCCGCCGCCCCTGTTCGACGTGGCCCGGGAGTTTGTAAACGACGTCCGGTACAAGCCTTTCGTGGGAAGGTATTACGGTTATTTCGACCCGTCCAGAGGGGAAATTGTACTGACCACCCACGACGCGCACACCTTTTTCCACGAGCTGGTCCACGCCGTCCACCACCGGGTGAGGCCGGGCGGGTTGAGTCCGGGCCAGCACGCGGACCAGGAGATCGTGGCCGAAGTGGCAGCCTGTGCCCTGTGTGAGATGTACGGCTTTTCCGGTTACATCTGGCACGGGTGGGAGTATATCCGGCACTACGCCGGTCAGGACGACCGGAAGGCGCTGAAGGCCGTAATGGGCGTCCTGGCCGACGTGGAAAAGGTGCTGGGCGTCATCCTGGGCGCGGCGGGAGAAGATGCGGTGCGTGCAGCGTAAGAAACCGTAAAGAGGGCCGGTTTTCCGAGCGGCCCTCTCTTATTTTTCAGGAGGCGGATCAAAAGTGGAGATCAGGAAGTCCACTATCGAAAAATTTTCCTGCTGTTCTCTCTGGCAGGAGTGCGAGAAGGCGGGCCGCTGTGTCCAGGAAGGGAACAGCGTCATTTCCCGGGAACAGTACCTGGAGAGCTGCACGCTGGCGCGGCGGTACCGGAAGGAAAGAGACAATTGTCCCCCAAAAAATTCGGTAACACATCTCCAGAAGGAGGGCTGGATGTGAGAGAAACCGTTGACCTGCTCGTTCTCTCGCTGCTGGTCGCTTACGAAAACCGGGGGTGCCTGTACGACGATGGCGCGGGTACCGGCGCAGAAAGTGAAACCAGGGAGCTGAACGAGCGGATCCGGGAGCTGCAGGACATATCTTCCGTGCTGGACAGGAGGGTTCTGCTCGCGGTCGCCGCTTTTGTCCTCCTGCCGGGTACCCTCCTGTTCCTGTGCTATTTTGCGTTTTCCGCTCTGGCGTTCCCGTATCCGGCCTACCTGGTCTTTACCGCTGCGTGTTTTTTGATAAACGGGCGCGGCAGGGTCAGGGTCATCGACCGGGTAGCAAAAATTGTTGCCGGCCGCTTGAGAGAGTGGCCGGACAAGAGAGCGGCTGCGGTCAGCAGGCTGGAGAGCGGGGCCGCGTTTGCGCATGCCCTGGTGACGGTCATCCTCTGTTTGCAGAGGATAGCCGCACAGAGCTGACCGGAAGAAAGGGGCGGTACAGGTGTCGAGAGTTCTGGTTATCGGCGATGTCCACGGCTGCCGTCACCTGCTGGAGGCCGTGCTGTACCGGGCGGGCTACAACCCCGACCGGGACAGGTTGATCCTGCTTGGTGACTACATTGACCGCGGTCCGGACGGTAAAGGCACGTTAGAATTAGTCCGCAGCCTGGTCAACAACGGCGCCGTTGCCCTCCGTGGCAACCACGAGCAGATGCTGCTAGACGCTATCGAGAACCCGGACCCGGTGAACGAGCTGGGTGCGTGGCTGGACAGCGGCGGCAGGACGACGCTGGACAGTTTCGGAGCTTACTCCGTGAAGTCACTGGCCAAATGGCAGGGTTTTCTGGAAAGTCTGCCGTTGATCCACCAGGAAGGAAGATACATTTTTGTACACGCCGGGGTGTTTCCGGGCAGGGAACTGCAGACCGACATTGACCTGCTCTGGATCAGGGAACGCTTTCTTTTTTATCCTGGAATACCGGTACCCGGTCATGTAGTGGTCTTCGGCCACACGATGACCACGGTGATTCCCGGCCACGAGTGCACCAGGCCGTGGTTTGCGCCGGGGCGCATCGGGATCGACACGGGCGCTTTCAAAACGGGTGTCCTGACGTGCCTCCAGCTGCCCTGCTGCTACTGGCAGACGGGCTGACCGCTTGCAGGGCTTGCTTTCCGGCAGCTGACGTGGTAGAATTAGATTGATGTGTATTGTTTGACTGCCGGCGCTTTTGAGACGCCGGAGGAATGCGCATCTTTGAGGTGCGCGAATTGCGGCTTCTCTTGAGGGGCCGGGGAAAGCGAAGGAGACTGGACCAGAAGCCTCACTGTGCCTTTTCGGGCCGGTGGGGCTTTATTTTTTTAAGAGAGGAGGGGATAGGGCGGGCCGGAAGGTTCGCCCGAATAGAATGAGAGTGCTGCTGGAGCGCGCCGAACCACAAGAAAGCCTGGTTGTCGAACGTTATCGTGTCATTATTGACGTAACGATTACCGCAGAAGAACATCGCATCGAGAGGGTAACCTGCACATCGGACTTGTTATGGACGACGGTGGCAGGTGTGTTACGGGACGCAGCAGACCAGCTAGAAGAAGGTATTTAGCCGGGCCACCCGGCCCGCCAAAATTCTCGCGGAAAGGAGGGAATGGGGCGGGCCGGTAGGGTCCGTCCCGCGAGCATGGTAAGTGTTTTGACGCAAGATTTGGACTGCTTCTTTACGGAGAAAGATAAGAAAAACTATGGTCTGCCTTCTAAAAACGGGGGCTGGGTTACATTAGTGACGGTATACAAAACCGGTGAAATCTGCCTTCTCGGTTCACTGTTACTCTTACAACATGCGACTAAGAAAGACATTGCTTACTGGAAGAGAGTGTCCTACCTTCGGGTGAACCCCTCTCAGAAAAACAGGCTCAGGGCGTTCTGGGAAAGAGTTGTAAAAGTTTGGGAAACCACAAGAAAAAACTGATTTTGAGGCTGGCACCGGCCCAAACCATTTCCACGGAAAGGAGGGAATGGGGCGGGCCGGGAGGGTCCGCCCCTCATATATGGCACGACTGGCATCTGAAGCTAAAGGCGGGTATTACCCCACCCCACTGAAAGAAATGGAGCTTGTCTGTAAGAAGCTCAAAATAGAGCCCGGTACGAAAGCCAACATTATCGACCCCTGCGCGGGGGAAGGGGACGCCCTGAAGATGGTCTCCGACCACCTGGAGTTGGAAGGCGGCAGTATTGTCACCTACGGAATAGAGATAGAGGCCACGAGGGCGGAGGAGTGCCGGTCGAAGCTCGACCGCGTGGTGAGGTGCGGTTACGAGGAAGCCCGGGTGACGCCGAGGGCGTTCTCCTTCATGTGGCTGAACCCGCCCTACAACGAGCGGGATGGGGAGCGCGCGGAAGTCGCGTTCCTGCGCGACCTGACCGACCCCGTGAGCGGCAAGCTCATGAGCGGCGGGGTGCTGGGTTACTGTATCCCGCAGCACGTCCTGGCCCATGCCGCCCCGGTCCTGGCCGCCAGGTTCGACGGCCTGGCAGTGTACAGGTTCACCGACGAGAACTTCCCGGTGTTCAGGCAGGTGGTGGTGTTCGGGGTGAGGCGCGCCGGTGCCAGGCGGGGCAGCGAGGCGCGGGAAATCAGGGAGTGGCTGAAAGAGCTTTCCCGTGCAGGAGGGCTCCCCGTGCTGGACGCTGACGACGGCGTGACGTACCTGGTGCCCGAATCTCCTGCCGTGAAAATCACCTTCCGGGGTTCCGTCACGGACCCCCTGGAGGTGGCCCGGGACATTGTGAGGTCCCCCGTGTGGGAGGAAATCAAATACCTCCTCCCGGTGCCCAGGAAAGTGTCGTCGTTGAGACCTCCCGTGCTGCCCTTGAAACCCGCCCACGACGCTGTAGCGATAGCTGCGGGCGCGATCGGGGGCAACATGGGGACGCACTTCCTGGTGGGCATGACGAAAAAGGTCGTGGACAGGCAGGTTATTCCGGAAGAGAAAGGGGAGAAAGTCATCGAGACGGAACGGCCCAGGACCACGGTCCGGGTCTTCACTCCTGAAGGGATATTTGAACTGGAATAGAGGGGGCGAAAAAAGTTGAAAATATACTCCATCGGAACGGGGCGCACTTTCGAGTGCGTCCTTCATTTTGCGGGGTACCTTGCAGGTTACCTCTACATTGCCAGTTTCGCCGGCACGCCTTCTGCCGTCTGGGGCCTGTCGGCGAACATAATCGAGGGCAGGGAAATCGTCATCGAGGACGGGTCGGGAAAGGAGATATACCTCTACACCCTCGGGGGCCAGTACAGGAGGGTCGAGTCGAGGACGGGGGACGTGTACCACTGCGTGGTGCTGCACAAGTCCGCCGTGTCCAGCGATGATTCCCCGAACCCCCTTGTCGTGGCGGAGGACGGGGACATCGATAAGGCCGTCGGCAGGTACTTAACGGCCAAATACCCTGTACCGCCCGAGTGGGAGGGGGACTATTACAAGATCCTGAGCTACGCTGAACTCAATATGGTCAGGGACCCGTCCATAGACGTGTGGAAGGACTTCAGGGCGGCCAAGATAACCGCCGTGAACGGTCATACCAGCCGCGACAGGCTCACGGACGAAACGCTGAAAGAAGCGATAACCCGCGGGCTGAAGGAGGGTCTTTTAAAGGTCCCCGGGTCCGATGCCGGAGGTGTGTTCGACCCTTCGTGGACGATGCGGGAGTATTTGAAGGCCAACGCCCGGG
>NZ_JBNATZ010000046.1:0-14631 GCF_049701015.1 Desulfofundulus sp. | reverse complement strand
GAGTTTCTTTTAAGGGTTGAATCAATTGATGTTACAAGAACTATCTTACGAGGAGCGTTGACATGTACTTCAAACATAGCCAGCCACTGTTCATCTGTCATTTTATGGATCATACCATCCCAGGTGTAACCAGCGTTATTAACGATGATGTGCAGACCGCCGAAGGAATCCAGGGCGGTATTGATGAGTTTTTCCGGAAAATCCGGGTTGGTCACGTCACCGTGACAGCTGACCGCTTTGCCGCCGGCGGCGGTGATTTCATTCACCGTTTCCAGGGCCGGTTCTGCGTCGAGATCACTGACCACGACCGCCGCCCCCTCGCGGGCCATCAGGAGAGCGGCCGCTTTGCCAATGCCGCGCCCGGAGCCGGTGATAATTGCTACTCTGCCATCGAGCATACCCATAGTGATGTTTCCTCCTTCCCTTCTCTTTTCTTCAGATGGTCTGAACTATCGATTGCCAGAACGGTGAAATCTTTAAACTGCACCAGCCTGATTACCCAGAATCACCACGCTGCAGACACTCATCCCCGGGAAGCCACCCAGGTTGTGCGTCAAACCAAGGCGGGGGTTCCTGATCTGCCGGGGGCCGGCCTTGCCCTGCAATTGTTTGTATACTTCGTAAATCATGCGCAGACCGGAGGCACCGATGGGGTGACCGAAGCACTTCAAGCCACCGTCGGTCTGGCAGGGGATCTGCCCGTCCAGGTCGTAAAACCCGGCCTCGATATCTTCCCGCGCCCGCCCCCGTGGGGAGATCTGCAGGTCTTCGTAGGTCACCATTTCGGTGATGGAGAAACAGTCGTGCAGTTCCAGGATGCTCAATTCTGCCCGCGGGTTTTTGATGCCGGCTTCGAGGTAGGCACGCATCCCGGCCCGCCAAGTGGTTTCCACGTGAGCCCCGTCCCAACTGGAGTACATCATCTCTTCGCCGGAGGTGGCGGCAATCTGCAGAGCTTTTACGTAGATGGGGTCTGGCCGCAGCTTTCTGGCAATCTCCGGCGTGGTGATGATGGCAGCCGCCGCACCGTCGCTCACTCCACAGCAGTCGAACAGGCCAAGCGGCCAGGCAACGATAGGAGCGTTCACAATCTGTTCGACGCTGACTTCCCGGCGCAGGTGGGCTTTGGGGTTAAGCGCCCCGTTGCGGTGACTCTTAGCCGAAATCCTGGCCAGGGTCAGCTTGCCTTCCCGGGGGTCGAGGCCGTACCGGTCAAAATAGCGGGTGGCCATCATGGCAAACGCCCCCGGGGCCGTCACGTTGGGGAAAATCAGCCGTGGCTTACCTCCCAGCACGGAACTGAATTCCGGCAGGCCGCCGTAACCGGTATCCTTAAGCTTTTCCACGCCTAGGGCGAGGACAATATCGTAAGCTCCCGAGGCAACCGCATAACAGGCTCCCCGGAAGGCCTCGGAGCCGGTGGCGCAAAAGTTTTCCGTCCGTGTCACCGGGATGAAGGGGAGTTTCAAGGTCATGGCCAGCGGCAGGGCACTCTTCCCCACGTGGATCTCCTCAAAGCAGGTACCCAGCCAGGCGGCCTGGATGTCTTTCTTTTCGATGCCGGCATCCTCCAGCGCTTCTAAAAAAGCCTCCACCATCAGATCTTCAGCACTTTTGTCCCACAGTTCCCCGAACCTGGTGCAGCCCATACCGGCGATGGCAACTTTATCCTTGATCCCTTCCGCCATCTCATTCACCTTTCTTTATTAGTTGTTTGGCCCGGTTGTCCGGCCCGTCTTTCTTTTCATCCTTCCTCAGACAGACCTCTCCCTCAAAGGTACCGCTTTCCAGAAGTAACCGTAAATTCCTCTGGCCTCATCGCTGTACTTGCGGCGGAAACTCATCCGCACCGGCATACCCACTTTGAGCTCATCCTGCTCGCAGTCGGTGAGATCGAACATATAACGACCGCCGCCCTCAAAATCGACGATCCCGTAGATAGCCGGCGGGTTTAGAGAAGCAGCCAGCCGGTCCACCGTGTAAGTGAAGAGATGGCCCTTCCGGTCGGAAAAACGGTAGGGTTCCATCTGATCCACGGCGCCACACTCCGGGTTCACGCAAACCCGCTGGGCGGGAAACTGCGGGGTACCGCACTTCCGGCAGCGGACGCCGACCAGGCCCAAAACCGAGCGGCGCTCACGAAACAGTGTTGAAAGTTGGGTGAAGGCGATTTCTTCCCCGCGCATCCCCATTTCCAGGGGGAGGAGTTTCTTAAACACCGCGTACTTTTCGTAACTGTCCAATTCATTTCCACCGGCAATGTGCCCCCTGACCCCTTTGCGTTCCTTCCGGTTCAGGATCTCTTCCGTCACTTCGAAGTACAGTGCGTCGGCACCGTTGCCATAGCTGACGACCAGGATCCTGTCGCCGGGCAGCGCTTCCTCCAGGGCAGCTGCCAGCATCATTAAAGGGTAGGCGGCTCCGGTGTCGCCGACCTCGGACATCAGGTTCTCCTGGATTTTTTCAGGAGGCAGACCCAGCTTACCGGCAATGGCGGCGTGTTCCCGGTTATACGGACAGGCGTATACAACCTTTGCGAAGTCGCCGGCCTTTAAACCATATTTTTTCAGCAGCCCGGCAATGGCCCGGGGGATGAACCGGAGGTAACCGGCGTCACGCATCCACCGTTCTTCCCAGCTGCGGTCGAAAACGTCCCGCCCGGCACGCCGGTGGTCCACAAAATCGGCGGAGAAGGAGTAAAATCCTTTCAGCTCGGCGATTACGTTTTCTCCCCCCAGCAGAAAGGCCGCCGCCCCGTCGCCGAAGAGATACTCCTGGAGGCTGCCCATTTTGCCCAGGCGGGTGTCGGCCGCCGTAACCAGCACCCGGGACACCCCCTTCGCACGCACCGCCTCGCACGCGCCGAGCAGGGCCGTGGTGCCCGCTTTTAAAGAGTCCGTAAAGTCGGCCGTGCGCAGGTCCTCCTGCAGGTCGAGTGCCGCGGCGACGATTCCGGCGTTCTGCCTTTCTCTGTACGGTGCGGTGGTGGTGGCGAAATACAGGGCGTCCACCTTCTCCCGCGCGAAACCTTTCAAACAATCCACGCCCGCCTCAACGGCCATGGTAATACTGTCTTCATCGCTGCCGGCCACCGCTTTCCGCCCCGGAAGCATCACCGCCGGGTTGAACCAGCCCATGCTCCGCAGGATAACCTGCCGGTTCAGGCGGTACCGGGGAACATACGCGCCGTAAGATATGATACCGGCCATGGATGGTGGTTCGCTCCTTCCTCATTGAAAATAAGCACGGAAGAGACAGATCAGTTCAATCAGTAATATCAACGCAAGAAATATACCCGCCGTAAAATGCCGGCCAGAAGCAAAACAAGGGCAGAAATCAGCCCCCGGTGCAGGCAAAATAAGAGGGGGTGTTCTGAAAATAAAACACCCCTCCCCCCATTTGTATCGCAAACGGGACAGAGGAGTGTCTCGATTTCCCATCCATTTCCTGTCTATCTTAATTTCTAGTCCATCAAGCCGGTTTTCTTCAGCTTCGCATACAGGCGCGAACGACTGATCCCCAGGATACAGGCTGCCCTGGTCTTGCTGCCCCCGGCCACTTCCAGGGCGGCGGCCAGGATGTCCTTTTCAGCCTCCCGCAGCTTTTGCCGGTAGAAGGGCGCGTCTTTTCCGGCATCCCCTCCGCTCAGGCGCCCGCTGTAGTTGCGGATATAGGCAGGCAGGTCCGGTACCCCCATTGTTTTCCCTGTGGCAAAGTTGACCCCCCGTTCGCAAACGTTTTCCAGCTCCCGGACATTTCCCGGCCAGGGATAACTCTGAAGCATCAACAAAGCCTCCGGGCTCACCCGCTCCACGCGGGTCCCGAAAAGAGCGTTATACTTTTGCAAAAAATGGTAGACCAGCGGCAGAATGTCTTCCCGGCGGCTGCGCAGGGGAGGAATGAAGAGGGGGATTACATTCAACCGGTAATAAAGATCTTCCCGGAATTTGCCTTCCGTCACCATTTCGGCCAGGTTCCGGTTGGTGGCGGCTATAATCCGTACGTCCACCCGGATAGTGCGGGTGCCACCGACGCGCTCGAACTCGCGGTCCTGCAGGACGCGCAGCAGCTTGGCCTGAAGGGCGGGACTCATGTCACCAATTTCATCCAAAAAGATGGTACCCCCGTCGGCCATTTCAAATTTCCCGGGCTTGCCGCCTTTTTGCGCGCCCGTAAAGGCTCCCGGAGCATAGCCGAAAAATTCCGATTCCAGCAGGGAATCGGGAATGGCCGCACAGTTTACCTTGATAAAAGGCCTATCCCTCCTGCTGCTGGCAGCGTGGATGGCCTGGGCAAGGAGCTCTTTCCCCGTCCCGCTTTCGCCCTGGATTAAAATGGTTGAACACCCCCGGGCAGCCCGCAGGGCTTCTTTTTTCAGGCTCTCCATGACCGCGCTGACACTTACGATGCTGTCGAAGGTGTAGCGTACTCCTCCCACCTTATGCAATTGTTCCCTGTAATAGGTAAGCTTGTTCTCAACTGCATCCAGGCGGCGGGCCAGCTCCCGTACCTCTTCCAGCTTGCGGAAAAGGATTTTGCCAACCGCACCGGTCACCCGGCCATTTTTGACAATGGGCAAATTGGAAACAAGAAAGCGGTGGCCACCGATGGTCTGCAGGTCGGCATATTCGGGCAGGCCCGTCCGGGCGACGATGTGCAGCCGACTGTTTTCCAGAATCTCCGTAACGTGCCGGCCGGCAACCTCTTGCGGGCGGAGCTGGAGAAATTCAGCCAGGGCCTGGTTAATCAAAGTAACCCGGCCGTCCTCGTCCACCACCACAATCCCATCACAGGCGATCTCCAGGACCGTCTCCAGCGTATTATGCAACTGCTGGACGGTTTCCAGTTCGGCCGCCAGGTGCTCAAGGTCGGTTAAATCCTGGAAAATGGCGACGGCTCCCACCGTCCCGCCTCCGCAGATGATGGGCGTGGCGTTGACCATGAAAGCACGCCCTTTAAACATGTGCTTTCTACCAATTTCCACCACCCCGGCCGTAATCACCTCTTTTAAGGACAATTCCGGGAAAACGTCACTCAAAAACTTCCCCCGGACCTTTTCCTCTGTTACGCCCAGCACCTTTTCCGCGGCGGGATTTAGCAGAACCACCCTTTCCGTAGCATCCACCATTATCAACCCGTTGTGCATCGCCCGGTAGACGGCCTGCAGCCGGGCGTTCAACAAATCCGCCTGTTTAAAAAGCGCCATGATCATGTCAACCTTGGTGAATACTCCCAGAACGTGATTTTCCTGGTCGACCACCACACCCATTCCTACCGGGCTTTTTTTGACCACTTCGGCTATATCCTGATAGGGCACGTCGGGAAAGGTCGTGACCACCTGGCGCATGTAGAAAGGATCAATCGCCTGACCCAGATCATGCCCGCTCAACAGGCAGTCAAAAAGGTTGAAACGGGTAAATATACCCAGCAGTTTTCCTGCGCGATCCGTCACCGGGAGGCTGGTCAACCGGGTGATGCGGAACAATTCCACCGCCCGGCGCAAGCTGTCGCCCGGATATAAAAGGGGTACGCCCGTGGTCATCATATCCTTCATCCGCATAAGAAATCCCCCCGCCGCCAGGATTTAAAGCGTAATGTTTAGATAAAAATCCGTGCATCCAGAACCAGTGCGCCCCGTTCATAAACAACTACCGGATTTAAATCCATCTCCCGTATTTGCGGATAAGCAGCCACCAGATCGGAAACTTTAATCAAGATGTCGATTAAAGCCTCCTCGTCTGCAGGCGGGGCACCACGGTACCCGGACAGCAAGCGGTACCCACGCAAAGACCGGATCATACTGCACGCTGCATCGCGGTCGACAGGAAGTAGACGAAAACTTACATCTCCCAAAATTTCCGTGAACACCCCTCCCAACCCGAACAAGAGCACGGCTCCGAACTGCCGGTCGTCAGTAACCCCGACGATAACTTCCCTCCCAGACTCTGCCATGGGCTGCACCGTTACTGCAGCCGCCGGGTCCACCGCCACAGCCCGGGCCATGATCTCCCGGTATGCCCGGCGCACCTGCCGGCTATCCACCAGGTTCAAAGCCACCCCACCTGTATCCGACTTGTGAACAATGAGAGGAGAACGCACCTTCAACACCACGGGATAACCCAGTTCCCCGGCGCGTTCGACCGCTTCGTCCTCAGTACGAGCCAGTCGGCAGGGGGTAACGGGTATGCCCACCCTGCTCAGGATTTCCTTGGCCTCATCCTCACACAAGTACCTGCGCCCGGCAGACCGGACCAGCTCGAGAATTTCCGCAACGTTCACCGGTTCACCCCCCTCCGTTGCCGTGCGTAATGCAACAGGGCCGAAACTCCCCAGGCAGCTTCCTCGGGGGTGACGTAGACGGGGATACCCCGGGAGTGCAGGAGTTCCCTTTCTTCCCTCACCTGTTCCAAACTCGAAATGTACAGGGCCACCACCGGTTTACCACTTTTCTCTTGCGCGGCCAGGATCTCGGAAGTGGGACAGCGCCAGTTCAAGTGGAGGCAATAGATGGCTACCAGCAGGTCAATCAACGGGTCCTCAAGCACCGCTTCCGCCAGCCGGCCAAAGGTGGCGGCCTGCATTCCCCGTCCCGCTGCATCCAGAGGATTCTTAAGCACCACCGCCGGGTTGTGCCCCATTATGTTCCTGATTCTTTCCATGGTACTTTCCGTAAAGGGGGGGAACACCCCTCCCCGCAGGCCTGCTTCATCGAGCAGTACGATACTGGGACCCGCCGTATGGGTAACCACCCCCACGCCGTTCCCCCGTGGGATGGGAGCCATTGCCAGAGCGTTGCATGCAGCCACCATCTCCAGAGCACTCTCCACCACCAGAAGACCGAACTGCTGCAGTATTTGCCTGTACATCTGATAGCTCCCGGCCATGCTGCCGGTATGGGTGAGGGCGGCGGAGTTCACTGCATCCGAACGTCCCACCTTATAGAAAACCACCGGTTTACGCCGGGCCACCTCCCCGGCTACCTGCACCAGCCGCCGGGCATCGTCGGTGCCTTCGACGAAAACGCCAATTACCGCGGTACTATCGTCACGGGCCAGGTATTCAAGGTAGTCGCTCAGTTCCAGAGTACTGCGGTTGCCCACGCCCACCCACTTGTTAACGCCCAGTCCCTCATCCAGGGCTTTCTGAAGTATGGTGAGCCCCACACCGCCGCTCTGGCTGACGAAGGAAACCCTGCCCCGGGGTAACCGTATGGGATAAAAAGTAGCGTTTAGACCGACCCCGGTATTGATCAAACCCAGCGTGTTCGGGCCGACCACTTCCACATTATATTGCCGGGCGACGGCAATAAGGCGTTCTTCCAGGGCTTTCCCTTCCGCCCCCATTTCCCGGTAACCACCGGCTACGCAGATGACCCCTTTAACTCCTTTCCTGCCGCACTGCTCAACCACTTCCACGGTTGCATACTGATTGACACCAATTACCGCCAAGTCCACCGGCCCGGGTACTTCTTCCAGGGAACGGTATACCGGCAGGCCCAGTAAATTTTCCAGGCGGGGGTGTATTGGATAAATTATGCCCTTATATCCGGCGTGGATAAGGCTCTGCAAAAGGTTGTAACCCACCCGGTCATTCGCCCCGGTAACTCCTACCACAGCCACGCTGCGGGGGTGAAAAATCGTATCCAGCACATCCAATTTATGGCCAGGCATTATTATCCCTCCCCATTTATAAAGATCCTTATGTTTTAAATTCTAAGAACTTTCTGATAAACCTTCCTGATGATAAAAATAAAAACTCCCCCGGTCCCGGGGGAGTTTGGGCACGAAGGTTCCGAATCAGTTCGCTACAGCACATGCCCGCCTTCAGGGAATTACCTTGGTCAACGGGTACTCAATGATGTCCTGCGCACCGGTCCTTTTTAAAGCCGGGATCAGGTCCCGCACTTTTTTCTCATCCATAATCACCTCTACCGCACACCAGTCGCAGTTCACCAGCTGGGAGATGGTGGGGTGTTTCATGGCCGGCAGCAGGGCCAGCACATCGTCCAGTTTCTCCTTCGGTACGTTCATCTTCAACCCCACCTTGGCATCTGCCCGGAGCGCACCCTGCAGCAGTACGGCCAGGTTCTCCAGTTTTTCCCGCTTCCAGGGGTCCTCCCAGGCCTTTTTGCTAGCGTGCAGGCGGGGGGTTGACTGCAAAATGGTAGCAATCACCCTTAAATTATTGGCTTTCAACGAACTCCCGGTTTCGGTAAGGTCGGCAATGGCATCCACCAGGTGAGGGACCTTGACCTCAGTTGCACCGTAGGAATATTCCACATAAGCCTCCACGCCGTGGCTGGCGAGAAACTTTGTGGTCACCCGGACCAGCTCGGTGGCAATACGTTTATTTTGCAAGTCGGCTACCGTATGAATGTCGCTGTCGTTGGCCACGGCCAGCACCAGACGGATGGGGTTGGTGGTTTGCTTTGAATAAACAAGTTCAGCCACCTCCACCA
This sequence comes from Desulfofundulus sp., assembly GCF_049701015.1. NCBI lineage: Bacteria > Bacillati > Bacillota > Clostridia > Eubacteriales > Peptococcaceae > Desulfofundulus > Desulfofundulus sp. The sequence continues at coordinate 6,173 of NZ_JBNATZ010000046.1, read as the reverse complement.
CGTCGGCCTCATTCTCCATAATCCAGTCCAGACCGCTGATGCCCGCATCCAGTACACCTTCGTGGACATAACGGGGGATTTCCTGGGCACGCATGAGCACTATCTCCAGTTCCGGATCATCAACATTGGGAAAGTAGGAACGGCTCCTCACCACGATATTATAGCCGGCCTTTTTGAACAACTGAAAAGTGGCCTCCTGCAGGCTTCCCTTCGGCAGGCCCAAACGCAACTTCAATCAAGACACCCCCATAAAACCCTTTCTCACTTTAACATGCTAAATTACTGCTTAGTAAAACCATCATCCAGTATAGATCAGCATCCATGCCATGTCAATGGGTTGCATAAAAAAGAATTCCCAGTGCGAGAATAATCCTGGCAAAGGAGGTTGCGGGCGTTGAAACCCCGGAAGTTTTTGTGGCACATTCTCCTGGTGTCCACCCTTATTATTTTTTTAACCCCGGTCACGGCAGCCCGTGCGGGACAAGAGCAACCCGGCAGACCGCAAGACAGGCAAAACCTGACAACCACAACGGAAAACGTCCTGATTTTCTGGACCGACGGTCCAAAATTAAAAGCCATCACATTGATCGCCATCACACCGCGCAAAAAGCCCGTAGGCATTGTTTCCATCCCTATAAACACCCGCATTCATGACGTCACCGGAGTTGATACACTGGAAGAACTGTACCATAAAACAGGGCGGGAAGGGACGACGGCCTACCTGGCAAAACGCTTCGGCATACCGATTAACCATTATGTGGATATCAGCCAGGCCACCCTCACACGAACCAGCGAAGCACTGGGACCCGTGGAAATGGCCGGCAAGCAGACCTCTTTACTTGAGGTATTCGAAGGGACCTACACCAACCAGCGCATGGACCTGCAGACAGAAATCCGCACCCTGGCGGCAAGGCTTATCGAACCGCCCGTACTGCTCAAAGTACCACGCCTGTTGTGGATTTTTACCAGCGGAGTGGAAACAAACCTGGGCATCAACCATATCCTCACCATTTACCAGGCCCTGCAGGGGAACGGCCCCGAGATCCTGCGGAAGCAGGCCCTTCCCGGGCAGGATTACTCCGTCGGTCCCGCCAGGTACCGGGAAGTATCCCCCGATGCCTGGAGCCGGGTGCTGCGCGAAGTCACCTGCACTTGAAAATAACGCCTGCCCGCCGTTCGGTAAGCATCAGGAAAAAGAAAACCGCCGCTCGGACGAGCGGTTTTTTTTCAGGCAGAGTTACCATTATTAAACGCGAAAAGCCTCCTTCAGCGCTGGAAAACATATAGATGTTAGGGCCTGAAAACCTGGAGGGAGGGGCTTTATGTCATTGCACAAGATCGTCCTGGCCTTAATAATCGTCAGCATGACCGGCCTTTTGGGAGCGTCAAATTGCAGAGCGTCAGATCCACAAAATTCAAAAACAGAGCTGGAAACCATACTAAAACAAATTTTTGAGGCCCGTGCCGGGGCCATCATAACCGGAGCGGACCCCACCCCGGCCCTGACCTGCTACGACACCGGGACCAGGCTGGGGCTCTGGGCCCTTGCCCATGAGGAGCACAAATTGAATTTCGTGCAGCAGTGGGCTAAAATGCGAGGGGTACGGTTCGTTGAAGCAAAACCATCGATACATATCACCTGGTCCCGTATCCGTGGAGATACCGCCGAATTTGTCGTTCACCAGAGTCTCCAACTGGGGTACGTTTACCCCGGCGATCCTGCGGTCAACCGTTTTGGCATCGGTACACGTCACTGGATGGAACTGATAAAAAAAGACGGGAAGTGGCTTATCCGGAAGGACTTTTACACTGACGGCCTGGGTGACGACACCCTTGTACCCGTACCCACACCCGCAGACGGGCCCGCCCGGGTAGGACCGGTCACAAAATCCCCCCAGGTGGGAAACTATTCCGGAGGTATTTTTGACCGCCAGGGAGCCGCCCGCTACGCGGATAAATACGCGGGGCTGGCCTGGGGAGCGGGCAACGACCACAAATATAACCCCCGTTACCGTGACCTTAACGGCAACGGCGGGGACTGCACCAATTTCGTTTCCCAGTGCCTGGGAGATAAAGAAGAAGGGGGCAAGCTCCCCATGGACGGCACCTGGTACTACCGCTACGACAGGAACGGAGGTTCGGGCAGCCGGGCCTGGGTACAAACCGAAGCCTTCGCCAACTGGCTCCTCTACAGCGGCCGTGCCCGGCGGATTGCCCGGGGGACCTTCCAGGAGTTAAACCAGCCCGGCAACAATTTCCCCCGGGGGGCCGTACGGGAACTGCAGATAGGGGACGTAATCGGATACGAGGAAAAGGGGCACATCGAGCATTTCGCCATTGTGGTCGGGACGGACCACCAGGGTTACCCCGTTGTGGACGCCCATACGGTTGACCGTTACCACTGTCCCTGGGACATGGGGTGGGACAAAAAGACCGTTTTCCACCTCTTCCGCATCAACAACGGCTCAAAACAACTATCACGATCCCGGGAAGTAAAGAGATAAGGGGATAAGTCGTACAGAACTTATCCCCCTTAAAATATGCGGGCCTCTCCCTCGTCCTCGCGGTCGTTGTTCACCTGGTGGTGAAAGATGGCCTCCAGGCTCTCGTCATCGTAACCACCCTGGGGACGCAACTTAAGCTGGCTGACAACTTCCTTTACCCCCCGCGCCCTGGCAGCCGCGGCTTTGGCCGTTTCAATTTCCCCAGGGCTGTCCACCCGCCCCTGGAGGTAAACCACTCCCTTAACACTTTTAACCCCCACGTGACGCCGGTTGACTCCAGCCGCCTCCAGTTCCTCACCCACTTCAAAGGCTACATCATCATCGGTAATGGCCCCGTCAGTACTTACCGCTACACCGTTTTCCACCGCCCGGATGCCCTCGATGGCTGAAACAATCCGGCGCACCTGTTCCCTCTCAGCCAGGGTATCCACGACACCGGTAATACGAGCCTTGCCGTCCACCACATCGGCCTTCAACCCGTATTCCCTGGTACGCACGTCGCTGTCCAGGACGGCCTGTACCTTTTTCGTCAAGATCTCGTCCCGTTCCGCCGTCAAGAATAACCCCCTCCTTACCTCAATTTGTAGCCATTCTTTGAAACTGTTCCGGGCTAACCATCCAGCGCCCTACTTACCAACGTGACCCAGCTTATCAATGATAAGCTGTTTCAAATTAAAAAAAGTAGCCGTGGCTCGTATTCCCTGCAGGTATTATTCCCTTTGACACGGTAAATATAGTGGGAAACAATTCAGCTTGCGGGGTGAAAAAATGGTATATCAAACCAACCGCCGGCCGCTGTGGGAAGTTACCACCGACCTGGCCCTGGCTGCCCAGGGCAAAATATCGGCAGATGTCGTGATCAAAAACGGCCGGCTGGTAAACGTACATACAGCAGAAATCCAGGCTGGTGTAGATGTGGCAATTAAACACGGACGGGTGGTGCTGGTGGGCCGGGCCGACCACACCATAGGCAGGGAGACCCTGGTGATCGATGCCGGGGGCTGTTACCTGGTACCGGGCTTCCTGGACGGACATATTCACGTGGAAAGCAGCATGGTTACCGTCACCGAATTCGCCAGGGCGGTGATCCCCTGCGGCACCACGACTATTTTCATGGACCCTCATGAAATCGCCAACGTCCTGGGCCTGGAGGGCATACGGCTGATGATGGAAGAAGGGGAAAGACTGCCTTTAAAGGTTTTTACCACCATGCCCTCCTGCGTCCCGGCCGCACCCGGTTTTGAAGATGCCGGGGCAAGCATTGGCCCGGAGGAGATCCGTGAAGCCATGACCTGGCCGGGGATCATCGGGCTGGGCGAGATGATGAACTTCCCCGGCGTGCTGGCAGGAAATCCCCTGGTACACGAAGAAATACAGGCCACTTTAAAAGCCAACAAGGTCGTCACAGGACACTACTCCGTGCCGGAAACGGAAGTAGGCCTGCAGGGTTACATTGCCGCAGGCATATCTTCCTGCCACGAAGCCACGCGGGCGGAAGACGCCCTGGCCCGCATGCGTCTGGGCATGTACGCCAAGATGCGGGAAGGATCGGCCTGGCAGGATGTTAAGGCCACCATTAAGAGCATCACTGAAAACCGGGTGGACTCCCGCTACGCCGTCCTGGTTTCCGACGACACCCACCCGGAAACCCTGCTCACCCTGGGCCACCTGAACCACGTAGTGCGCCGGGCCATTCAGGAAGGGGTTGACCCGGTGCGGGCCATCCAGATGGCTACCATCAACCCCGCCCAGTGTTTCGGAGTATCCCGGGATCTGGGCAGCATCGCCCCCGGGCGGTGTGCCGATATTTTGTTTGTCCCCGACCTTGCAGATATGAAGGTAGAGCGGGTTATGGTTGACGGCACGATAGTGTCCGAAAAAGGGCGGGTGTTATTTGACCTGGCGCCTTTCGCCTACCCTGCAAAAGCCCGCCGGTCGGTACACCTGCGCAGTCCCATCACTGCCGGTAACTTCACCATTGCTGCTCACGGAGGAAAAGCCCTGGCGCGGGTAATAGAAGTAATCGAAGCCAGGGTGGGCACCCTGCACCGGCAGGTGGAAGTACCCGTGGAAGACGGGGAAATCAGGTCTTCCGTGGAACTGGATGTGGCCAAGGTGGCCTGCATTGAACGACACGGCGGGCCGGGGAACATGGGCCTGGGCCTGGTCAGGGGCTTTCACCTGAAAGGAGGCGCGGTGGCCTCCACTGTAGCCCACGATAGCCATAACTTGCTCGTGGTGGGTATGAACGACCAGGACATGGCCCTGGCCGCTAACACCCTGGCTGAATGCGGCGGCGGCATGGTGGTTGTGCGAGACGGCCGGGTGCTGGCCCTCCTGCCCCTGCCCATAGCCGGGCTGATGTCCGACCGGCCGGTGGAGGAAGTGCGGGACATGGTGGCCGCTCTGGAACGGGCCTGGAAGGAACTGGGCTGCCCACTGGTCTCCCCCTTCATGACCATGGCCCTTTTGTCGTTACCGGTCATACCGGAACTCAGGGTAACCAACCGGGGCCTAGTGGACACGGTAAACTTCCGTTTTGTGGATCTGGTGGTTAAGTGAAAGGGCGTGATCTTGTCCCACCAAAACCCCGAGCAAACGGCTCTGACCAGTGAAGCCTCTAGGGAAAATTCCCGGAGGCTTCACTTATTTCAACCCGGGCCCGGTTTAAAATAAGACATCTCGCATAACCGGCGGGCAAAGCCGAAAATAATACAGTTAAACACTCATCTAAGAGGATGAAACCCGGTGCTCAATCTCAAAGAAATGATTGCCAGGCTGATCCTGGCCTTTTTAGTAGGATTTTTCATCGGCTTGGAGAGAGAAAAACGCCACAAGCCTGCGGGGGTACGTACCCATGCCCTGGTCTGCCTGGGTTCGGCCCTGTTTACTTTAATCAGCAGCTACGGGTTCATGTCCCTGCCAGGAAGAAACCCTTACCAGCCAGGGGACCCCGCACGCATTGCGGCTCAAATTGTCACTGGCGTTGGATTTATCGGCGGCGGTATCATCTTTAAAGACCGGGACAATATCCGCGGTCTGACCACCGCCGCCAGCATCTGGCTCACCGCCGGCCTGGGCACGGGTATCGGTGCCGGCCTTTATGTGCCCACCATGGTGGCTGCAGCTTTAGGCTACATCACCCTGAGATTAAACCGCCTCCTCAAGCAATGGGGGCTGGATGATGCGGGGGAGGAGTGAAAAATCCGCGCCCACATGGGACAGGATGGGCGGAAGCTCCCTGGCATCTCAGTAGATGGGCGACACTCTCAAAATGGCGAACGGAGGAACTGGTCAGTGGGCACATACCTATATCCCAGGATAGTCGCTTGACACCCTGCAGGCTCATTCTGAAAATTTACCCCTTAGTCCTGTGCCTCATTCCAGGGTGTCCATCTCCCTGCACTCCTACCCCCTCTTGCGCCAGGACAGGAAGGACGAAAAGATGGAGGAGCAGCGAGAAACTTATCAAAGAATGAATGGCTTGCGCACTCAACTCACGACTCCTTAGTCTACTTCTTTTAAAAATCTCACATACTTCCTTCGCCCGTTCAGGACATTGACCAGTTTTTCATCTGCCGTCCAGAATTCACATATTTCCCCAGTTCTCCTTTCCACAACCTCGGCAACCGCCAGAAAAGCTGCATCGTAAAGCGTAGGCATATCGAA
>NZ_JBNATZ010000045.1:0-14707 GCF_049701015.1 Desulfofundulus sp. | reverse complement strand
GTACAGAGGCGGACGTCTGTCCTGATTCGGTCGGGTCCCGGCCGGCTTGCGGTGCCGGTTCCCCCGACCCCGGCTCTCGAAAGGCCGCCCTCCTGTCCGGTGGGAGGATGCACCCCGTGCTGGCAGGCATCCTGGTCAGCCTGTCCAACCCCTACTGGACGCTCTGGTGGGCCACGGTGGGGTTGGGTTACATAGTCCTCTCTTTGAAACAGGGGACCGCCGGGCTGGTGAGTTTCTTTGGCGGCCATATTTCGTCGGACCTGGTGTGGTACAGCCTGGTGGCGGGTGCTGTGGCCGGCGGCAGGCGCTTTTTAACTCCGTCCATATACCGGCTCATCCTGGTGTTCTGCGGCGCCTTCCTTGTTTTTTTGGGCGGTTCCTTTATCTACATGGGTGCTCTGGGGTGCATGGCGACATGAGGGTATTGTTTTCGGTTCTCAACGCCAGAAATATGTGCATTATTTTCGCATTATTTTAAGGAAGGGATCTTGTGGAGGCGGGAAGGCCGGGCGTTTTGCATGTGGAAGTGGAAAAATGGTGGAGCGTTTTTTTGCACCTGGCTGGAGGAATCAGCGGTTAAGCGAGGTGGTTGAAATGTCCGTTGTTTACGGCGGCATCTGTCCCCACCCCCCGATTATGGTCCCCGAAGTGGGTGGGGCGGAAGCGGATAAGGTCATCGCTTCCCGGCAGGCCATGCTGGAACTCGGCCGCCGGGTGAGGGAAAGCGGGGCCGATGCGCTGGTGATGATTTCCCCCCACGGCCCGGTCTTCCGGGACGGTATCGCCATTACGGCGGTGCAGGAGGTGCGGGGAGACCTGGGCCAGTTCGGTGCCCGGAAAGTAAGCTTCAAGGTGGAAAATGACCGGGCTTTGGTGCGGGAAATAGCGGCCTGCGCCGGGGAACTGGGGGTAACCGTCCTGCAGGTTGACGAGAAGACAGCCCGGCGCTACGGCCTGGACCTGGAACTGGACCACGGGACCATGGTGCCTCTTTACTTCCTGCGTAAGGCGGGTGTGGACCTGCCCCTGGTACCGGTGGCCATGGGGCTCCTCCCTCACCGCCTGCTCTACGCCTTCGGCATGGCCGTGGCCAGGGCGGCGGAAAAGCTGGGCAAAAAAGTGGCCGTCCTGGCCAGCGGCGACCTGTCCCACCGCCTTACTCCCGACGCACCGGCAGGCTACGACCCCCGGGGTCGGGAATTTGACCGGGAGCTGGCCCGCCTGGTGGGGGCGGCCGATATTGAGGGAATTTTAAACCTGGACGCCGGGCTGGTGGAACGGGCCGGTGAGTGCGGCCTGCGGCCCATTATCATGACCTTCGGAGCTTTCGACGGCCTGTCATTGAAAGCGGAAGTGCTGTCCTACGAAGGACCGTTTGGCGTGGGTTACATGGTTGCTTCCCTTGCTCCCGGAGAACCGGACCCCCGGAGGCGGATCTGGGAAAAATTAAACGCGGAGGGACAAAAAGCACGGGCAGTACGCCTGCGCAACGAAAGTTTTCTCGTGCGGGTGGCCCGGCGTTCCCTGGAAAACTACTTTGCAGGACGGTCCCGGCTTTACGATGAAACGGACATCCCGCCTGAATTCGCCCGCCGGGCCGGTGCCTTTGTCTCCCTCCACAAGCATGGGCAGCTGCGGGGGTGTATCGGCACCGTGACGCCCCAGTACAAACATATTGTGGAAGAAGTGGCCATGAATGCGGTCAGTGCTGCCGTGCGGGACCCCCGGTTTTACCCGGTCACGGAAGACGAACTGCCGGACCTGGAAATCTCCGTGGACGTGCTCCAGGAGCCGGAACCGGTGGAGAGCATGGCCGACCTGGACCCCAGGAAATACGGTGTAATCGTGCAGGCGGGCGGCCGGCAGGGGCTGCTCCTGCCCGACCTGGAAGGCATTGATACGGTCGAGCAGCAGGTGGCCATCGCCCGGCAGAAGGCGGGTATAGGCCCCCATGAGCCCGTCAGGCTCATGCGCTTTGAAGTTAAAAGGTATCATTAAAAATGTGGTTTACAATGTTTTGACTGGATGCTTGCGATAAGGGGGATAATGCGTGCAGGAGGCGCTTTTTTATGAAAAAGGGGACGGCGGGATCGCTTTTTGCCGCCTGTGCCCCAGGTTCTGCAAAATCAGGGAGGGTAATACCGGCTTTTGCCGGGTGCGCAAAAACCAGCAGGGCACCCTTTATACACTCAATTACGGAAGAGTTTCCTCTTACGGCCTGGACCCGATTGAAAAGAAGCCCCTCTACCACTTTTACCCGGGTAGCGACATCTTTTCCCTGGGCAGCGTGGGCTGTAACCTGCACTGCGGCTTTTGCCAGAACTGGCAGATTGCACACGCCGACCCCCGCACCGTTTATTTAAGTCCCGAGGAGGCTGTGGCTGCAGCTAAAGAACAGGTTGCCCGGGGTTATCCCTGTGTGGGCCTGGCCTACACCTACAACGAGCCGTTTGTCTGGTACGAGTACGTTTACGACACGGCTCGCCTGGCACGGAAAGAAGGTTTGAAGAACGTACTGGTTACCAACGGCTATGTCAACGAGGAACCCCTGCGGCGGCTCCTGCCCTACATCGATGCCATGAACATTGATGTCAAGGGCTTCTCCGGGGAATATTACCGTGAGGTGTGCGCCGGTCACCTGGAACCGGTGCTTCGTACTGTGGAGTTCGCCCACGGACACTGCCATGTGGAGCTTACCACCCTCCTGGTCCCCGGCTTGAATGATTCGGAAGAGGAAATCCGCCGCCTGGTGGACTGGGTGGCCGCGCTCAGCCCGGATATACCCCTTCATTTTACCCGCTATTTCCCCAATTACAAATTCGACCTGCCACCCACGCCCCTGGAAACCCTGAAAAGAGCCCGGGAGATAGCCCTGGAAAAGCTCCACTACGTCTACCTCGGCAACGTGCCAGGCACTTAACTTATTAACTTATTTTGGGCAGAGGTTGATGGATATGTCGCATTTGCCCGGTTACGAAAAAGTACTGCTCGTATCCCTTCAGCTGCCGCACGAAAAAGAAAACGAAGTTGAGGAATCCCTCGACGAGCTGGCCCGGCTGGCGGATACGGCGGGGGCCCGGGTGGTGGGCAGGGTGGTGCAGCGTTCCCGGCGGCCGGACCCGGCCACATTTTTGGGGCGGGGCAAGGTGCGCGATGAAATAGCTCCCGCCTGCCGGGAGCTGGGAGTTGACCTGGTAATTTGCGACCAGGAGCTTTCTCCCGCCCAGGTGCGCAACCTGGAGGAGGCACTGGGGGTAAGGGTCATCGACCGCACCCAGCTCATCCTGGACATTTTCGCCCGGCGGGCCCGTACCCGGGAGGGCAAGTTGCAGGTAGAACTGGCCCAGCTGGAATACCTTTATCCCCGGCTGACGGGTAGGGGAGCCGAACTCTCCCGGCTGGGCGGCGGCATTGGAACCCGGGGGCCCGGGGAAACGAAGCTGGAAACCGACCGGAGGCGCATTAAAAGGCGCATTGCCGAGCTGCGCCGCAAGCTCGAAGAAGTACGGCGGCACAGGACCCTGCTGCGCTCAAGGCGGCAGAAAGCGCCGGTAACCCTGGCCAGCCTGGTGGGATACACCAACGCCGGCAAGTCCACCCTCCTCAATGCCCTTACGGGTGCAGATGTTCCCGTGGAAGATAAATTGTTTGCCACCCTGGATCCCACCACCCGGCGGCTGGTGCTGCCCAATAAGGAGGTCGTGCTGCTTACCGACACGGTGGGCTTTATCCGCCGACTCCCCCACCACCTGGTAGCCGCCTTCCGGGCCACCCTGGAAGAAGTGACGGAAGCGGACCTGCTCCTGCACGTGGTGGATGTGAGCAGCCCGGATTACCCGGCCCGGATAGAGGCGGTAGATCAGGTGCTGGCTTCCCTGGGGGCCAGGGAGAAGCCAACCATTTTAGTTTTAAATAAGATTGACCGTTTGACTGCTGAAGAACCCTGGCTGGTGCCGGCGGACAGGCCGGCTGTAGCCGTTTCCGCCCTGACCGGCCGGGGCCTGGATAAGCTGTGCCAGGCACTTAACTTATTAACTTATCGAGCTTCCCGGGCTCCAGCGGGAAAAAATAATACCGGCAGAAATTTCCGGTAATCTGGAATAAATTCATCCCGGCCGTTCGGCTTCCTGCTGGGAGGGGATGTTCTCCTGAATGATAAGCATGTGCTTTTTCAACCACTCTTCCAGGTCGAACCGGCGGCGTACCAGGGATGGAGGGATGTGAAAAGCACCTGCCACTTGATGGATTTCCTGGAAGCCTCCCACTACACGACACGCTCCGGGAGGCAGCAGGATGAGGGCAGCGAAATCTTCTGCTGCGTTTTCTTTTTCGCCCGCGGTGTACCCGTGCACATATAGGCCGCTACTGGCATTCATGAAGTGCTGGCCCAGCCCGTAGGCCAGCATGTGCTTAAGTTCCGGCCTGGATAGCCCCTTCTTCACCGTGAGTATAGCGATGCCGTCTCCCGTGCGCAAGTACCTTCCTCTGACCCGGCCTTTAAATGGGAAGCTGGTCAGGACGATCCCTTCGCTCTTGGCTATCCTGTACAGCTGGTAAACACCTGGCGGCCGTTCGAGATGGTACTTCTTAATCAGGGCCAGGGCCAGCTGGACGGCTGAATTCAATGCTACCGCCTCCGCTCGGTAGAAACGATTCTCAAGGATACCAGACTATCCCTTGAACGATTTCTCATTTTATTTATTATAATCCAGGGTTGCGTCGGATTTTGTTGAAGTGTGGGAGAAAAATAAAAATTTACTCTTCCCTGTAATAATCAATGAACCCGGCTGGATGCGGCGCGGTCTTCGTCCTGTCATCCTTCCGGGTTCATTTTCTCTCTTTTCCTGCGACGTTCCCTTTCCTTCTTTATAAAGCGCAGGGCCCATTCCCAGTGTTCAACCAGGGACTGTTTTTCTTCCTCCGTCAGGTCCGGCACCTCCCTGAGCAGGTCGGCGAACAGGGGGTCGGACGCAATTGCATACAGACTCGTGTCATGGGGTGCATCTCCGGGTATAGCGTTTCCGCCGGTTTCGTAAGGCCGGTCGGTGCGCCCGAGCAGGTAATCCGTTGAAACGCCGAAGAAATCGGCCAGCCGTTTAAGCGACTGGTTGTCCGGGGAGCGCCTGTTCTTCTCGTACATGGCGATGGTGCTCTGCCCCATGTGTAACAGGCGGGCCAGTTCCGCCTGGGACAATCCTCTTTGACTGCGCAAATAAGCCAGCCTTTCGCCGAGAGAAGGCATGCTGGATCACCCCAATGATAATGTAACACGTTTTGTGAAGTCGGAAAAGAAAATAAAAAACGGATTTTGCGTTATAGCGCATAATGTGATAGGAAAGCAAAACCTTCCCACTTATTATTTACGTTCGGCGTAAATTTTAACCGGTGGACACTTGACATCAATCGCGAAATGTGATTATAGTAATAATCAAAAGGTGCAGCAGTGTCCGGTACCGCAAATTGGAAGCGGGCAGGGCGGCGCTGCAACCGGGGAGGAAGGGGGGAGGTTTTGTTCTTTCAACAACAGCCGAAGGGTGAGCGGGGTGAGAAATGAAAGGATGTACCAGTTGAGGCTTAAAATGGGCCTCAGCCAGCGGCAGGTAGCTGAAGCCGTGGGCATCAGCCAGAGCTCCTACGCCATGATTGAAGGCGGCCACCGCCACCCCCGCAAGGAGGTGGAAAAGAAGCTGGCCGACTTCTTCGGCGTGACCGTGGACGAGCTTTTTTTTGGGCGGGGTAATCACGGATCGCGATTGGAGGAGGAAGAGCCGGGGGAGCCCGGTGGTTAAAGGCGGCAGAGCAAAGGCATCGTCAACAGAGATTGTTAAGAGTTACCTCGACTGAGAGGGGGAAAAAAGAACGTGCTTTTGATGGGCAAGATAAAGTTTTCCAGGGAGGCTGGGAGAAAGGCTGTTTCTTTCCTGGCCCTGCTTGCCATGGTCCTCACGCTTTTGCCGGCCGTGCCGGCGATGGCAGGCCAGGTGGCTAACGCCAGCGTTACTGCAGGCAATCTCAAGGCCGGAGCCCCGGGCGTCAGCTACACCGTCTCTTTCGACGCCACGAGCGGCCTGGAGCCTGGCGACGAGATCACCGTGGTCTTCCCCACTGGCTACGATGTAACCGGGGCAACTGTTACCGGGATTACTTATGATGGAAAGGTTTATCAGCCAGGGGGGACAGCGCTGGGCAACATTTTTAGAGTAGGTGTTCCGGCCGAGCTGACCGTGCCCGCCGGCGGAAACGTGGCCGTAAGGTTTAGCGGGGTGAAGAACCCGACTAAAGCAGGCAGCTATCAGTTCGCCGTGAGGACCACGGTGGATACGACCACTGCTTACGGGAGTGTGACCATCGAGCCGGATGTGGCAAAGCAGATTGCTATCACCGGGCCGCAGAGCGGAAGTAACATCGTCGCCAACCAGGTTGTCCCGGTTGAGCTCGCCATTCAGGACCAGTACGGCAACCTGACCACGATGGATAATGACCTGACGGTCATGTTCACTCTTAATGAAACTATTGATGATAACTCCGCGAAACTTTATGCCGACTCCGCGGCGACCCGGGAGCTGACCGGTAATAAGCTCGTTATCGCTGCCGGTCATTCCGGCGGTACGGTCTACCTGAAGGACGCGGAGGCGGAGGACGTAACCATTGCAGCAGCGGATGAACAGAACAAGCTGACCCCCCCGGGTGATCTCACCGTTACTGTTAAACCATACGGCGCTCTGGCCAGGTTGGTGTTCGTCAAGCCGCCTGCCCAGCTCACAGCGGGAGATCCCGTGAGCTTCACCCTCCAGCTCCAGGACGCCTACGGTAACCCTGTTCCCGCTGGAGCTAATGGTGTCGCCGTGACCCTGACTGCTTCCGGGGCAAACACCGACACGGTAATATGGCTCGGCAACGTCGCTCAGGATTCGCAGGACAAGCTCAAGGCCACCGGTACGATTGCACAGGAGCAAAGCGATCTCTCTTTCGAATTTGGTGATACCAAGGCGTCCGACAGGGTGACCATCACCGCGAGCATCGAAAGCCCGGCACTTTCCGCCACGGCGGAATTCGAGATCGTGCCCGGTAGTAATGATCACTTCACGGTAACGGTGGCCGACGCCTATCCGGCTACTGCTGGTGTGGAGATCAACTCCGACCAGCGCACCGCGGTTACCATCGAGGCCCGGGACCGGTACGACAACCCGGTGCCGCAGAAGGCTGATCTTACTGTTGGCCTGACGTCTGACTCTAATACTGGTAACGCCAAATTCTATGCTGACGCGACAAGCGAAACTGCTATTACAACGGTAGACATCCCTGCCGGTAAGTCCAGCGTGGCCGTCTACTACTACGACAAGCTGGGGTCCGGGGACGGCGTGCAGAAGAGCATTAAAATTGGTGCCAGCGCCGGTACCGTCACCGGTAGCGAGAGCGTCACGCTCATGGGGCCGCGCCCGGAGAAACTTGAGGTTGCCGGCGATGATTCCATCGAGGTCAACCTGCGCCTGCCCCTGACCATCAAGCTACTGGACCAGTACGGTAACCCCTACGCCGTGGCCCAGGACACGGCCGTGAACTTGACAGATAACAAGGGCGGCGAGTTCTACCCTAGCCTCGTCGGCGGGACCAACGCTGGCAGCGTGATCATTGACAGAGGTGCGAGCGAGGCCACCGTCTACTACCGGCCTACTAGCGTTGGGACGAACACGGTTACGGCTACTGCTGATGTGGTAGTGGAAGGAACGTCCGGGTTTACTGTTCAGGGTACCAGGTCTGTTACCGTGCGTCCCGCAGGCCAGGTATCAAACGCGTTGACCATCGCAGCAGGTTCCATCAAAGCGGGTACGACCGGACCGCTGACGGTTAAAGTTACCGACCAGTACGGCAACCCGGTCGCCCAGAGCGCCGACCTCGTCGTGAACCTGAAGGCCGGCTCACCGACCGGTAAGTTCTACGACCAGGCTCAGGGCGGGAACGAGATTAGCTCCGTGACCATAAAACAGGGCGAGAGCGAGGCTACGGTTTACTACTACGACACGGCGGCCGGCGATCAGAGGATAACGGTCAGTGCTCCTGGCCTCGACCCAGCTGAGGGTACCATTAGCGTCGTTCCTGCCGGGCCTGCGAAGGTGGCCGTTGGAGCAAGCGGTTCAGTGGTGGTAAACCAGAGGGCTATGATCACACTCGCTATCGTAGACCAGTTCGGCAACCCTGTGGTTGTTGACGGTTCGCCTCTTACCCTGGTGCTGAGCTCTTCTTCGAACAGCGGGCGGTTCGAGGACGAGAGTGGCAGGCAGATCACGCAGGTCGCAGTCGCGAACGGAAGCCCTGCCACCGCCTATTACAAGGACAGCACGGCTGGTGAGGTGACCATTACGGCCAGGACCACAGGTCTTGAAGGCTCAGCAATGCTGACGGTGCAGCCGCTACCTGCTCCTGACACCACACCACCGGGTGAAGTGAGTAACCTCGAAGTATCTCCGGGTTCCGGTGCTGGACTATTCAGCCTGAGGTTCACTGCACCAACCGATCCGGACCTGCTCGGTGTTTCGGTTTACGCGACCGTTTACGGCAGCAACGATTGGGATCAGGTGGCGTTTGAGAACAATTCTATGGTTTTCAATTGCCAACCCGGTGAATCAGTGAATATCGGGATTAAGGTTCCCGGCAATCTCGTCCTCGGCAGCGATAGGGTTCAGTTCAAGGTAGTGGCCGTTGATGAGTCGGGTAACTCATCTCAGGGTGTTGTTGCCGATAATGATGGCCAGGGTTACCCGGTCCTGGCGCATTGGGAACTGGTGCCCGGACCCGGTGGATGGGTTACCTTTTCCGTGTCGGTGCAGCTCGCCGGTGGCCAGGCGTTGCTGGGTGACGTGATAGATCTGAGTAAGGTAGAAATCGCCTACAAGTTTGACGCGGCCAGCCAGCAGTGGGTACAGGTTACCGCGGACAACAACACCATCCAACCTCTCGAGGCGGTCTACATCAAGCTGAAGGCACCTGTTTTGGCTGTGATCAGACCGAATACCTCGCCGACCAATCCCGTGGTGAGGGAACTGGCGGAGGGTTGGAACCTGGTTGGGTTCACGAAGTCAGATGACATCAGCAATGCTCTATATTCTGTCCGTGGGTGCTGGAGTGTAGCCGTGAGTCCGGCTGTAAATCATACTTCGTGGGCGGTGACACCATCCAGCACGATGGAAACTGTTAAAACCCACAATGGCTACTGGATCTACATGGACGTTCCGGGTAAGCTTGCAGGGTTCAGCAGTACGCCTGTAACGGCTGGGACATATCCGTACTGAATGTGATGTTCCGCCCGCGTGGGGGGGCCGCGCTTTCCGGCGCGGCCCTTTGCGCAGGGCTGCATTGGATGAAGGAGTGATGTTCTTGAAGAAGAACCTTCGTTGCAAGTCTGCTATACTGGTTCTTGCCTTATTGCTCATCATGTTTCTTCCGGTGGTCGCTATTGCCCAGGAGTCGCCGGTTCCACCCGCAGCATACTATGGTACCGTAATGCTGAACGGCCAGCCGGCGCCCGCCGGTACGGTGATTGTGGCCAAGATAGGGAATGAGATCCGCGGTCAGATTACAGTGGAGTATGCCGGTCAGTATGGAGGCCCTGGTCCACTCGACCCGAAACTCCTGGTTAAAGGAGCCGTGGGAGACGAAGGCAGACAGGTGAGCTTTGAAGTTTCCGGTATCATGGCTAAGGAAATGGTGGCTTTTAAACCCGGTCAGGTGGAAGAAATCAATTTAACGGCAAGTATTACACCACAAGGGTCAGAGGACACAATCCCGCCTGCGGTGCAGAACTGCGACCCCGCTGACGGGACGGCCAGCGTGCCGGTGAACAAGACGATCACCATTACCTTCACCGAGGACGTCCAGGAGGGGCCGCAGTACGCGGGCATCTCCCTGGTGGACGATCAGAACAACGCCGTGACCCTGCAGAAGAGCATCTCCGGCAGGGTTTTGACCTTGAAGCCCGCATCTGACCTTGCCTACTACAAGCGCTACACCGTTACCATCCCTGCGGGTGCGGTCAAGGACGCGGAGGGGAACGAACTGGCCCAACCATGCGTGTTCAGCTTCACCACAGCCGCCCAGCAAGGGGCGAGGATTGAAGTAACTGTACCGCAAAGTGGCGTGCTGGACAACTTCACCGTGCCGCCGGGAGCCTCCAGCGTGGTCCTGAACCAGGGCGGCGCCCAACTGGAGATCCCGAAGGACGCCTTTAGCGGCGCAGCCACGATCACCTTCAAGCCCGTGGACAAGACTGGTCTCCCCGGGGCCAGCGCCATCGGCCAGGTCTTTGAAATCAAGATCGAGAACGTGACCCTGGCGCAGCCGGTCATCTTGCGGCTGCCCGCGCCGGCAGGCGAGCGGGTGCGGGTGTTCAAGCTGGTGGGCGACCGCTGGGTTAACCTGGGCGGCACTGTAAGCAGCGGGTATGTTGAGGTCAGCCAGACCTCCTTCAGCACCTTCACCGCGGCCAACGCCCCGGCGCCTCCCACGGCCAGCCCTGCTCCCGGTAGTTACACGGGCAGCGTGAAGGTGACCCTGGCGGCGGAATCCGGCGCCACCATCCTGTATGGGCTGAACGCAGCCCCGCAGACTACCTGGACGGCACCTATCACGCTGACCTCGAGCGCCACCATTCGCGCCGTAGCTGTGAAGGACTCCCTGACGAGTGATGAGGCGAGCTTTGCTTATACCGTAAGTTCATCTTCGGGCAGTAGCAGCGGAAGTACTGGCGGCAGCTCCGGTGGCGGTGGAGGTGGCAGCGGTGCAGTGATACCGTACGTCTCCTCCAGTGACCCGGCTGACAAAGCCACTGGTGTGTCCGTGGACAAAGAGATAAAGATTTTGTTCAACGAGGTTGTCAGCGAAGGCAATGATTTTGCAAAAATCACTTTAAAGGATGCTGCCGGCAAGGCCGTGGAACTCACCACGCGCATTGACGGAGGTACCCTCTACATCAAGCCGAAGACGGCGCTTAACTACGGTTCGACCTATACCGTGTTCATCCCCGCGGGGGCGTTGAAAGACAAAGAAGGCTACAGTTTGTCCAGGGATTACACCTTCACCTTCACTACCGTTGCTGAGCAGCCCAAGCCGCCTGCGGAACAGGCCGGGCCCAGGTTCAAGGACATGGCCGGGCACTGGGCGGAGGCAACCGTGGTCAAGCTGGCCGGCATGGGCGTGATCGGCGGTTATGAGGACGGCACGTTCCGGCCCAACAACAAGATCACCCGTGCCGAAATCGCCTCGATTCTGGTGCGGGCCTTGAAGCTGAAGCCAGCGGATGAGTCTACCCTGATGTTTGTTGATAAAAACGCCATTCCCGCCTGGGCCCGTGGTGCGGTGGCTGCCGCGGCCGGGGAGGGCCTTTTGAAGGGCTATCCCGTACAGGGCGGTGTGGCGTTCAAAGCCGACAAACCCATTACCAGGGCCGAGCTGGCTGCCATCTTGAGCCGGGTGCTTGTACAAAAGCTGGGTAAAATAAACGGCCAGCCGGTGAAATTTACCGATGCGTCCGGTATCCCGGCCTGGGCGAAGGACGCGGTGAATATTGCTGCCGCAGCCGGAGTGGTGGGCGGCTATCCGGATGGCAGTTTCAAGCCGGGCAGCAGTGTTACGCGTGCGGAAGCCAGTGCTATGATCCTGCGTGCCAGGCACTTAACTTATTAACTTATGGTTGAAAGGGTTGGGGCCCCCTGTTACAATGAGTGGCAGGGGGTGAATTTTTTGGGGAGAAGCCCCAGAATCGAATTTGAAGGAGCTATGTACCACGTTATCCAGCGGGGTAACAACAGGGAGTTTATTTTTTTTACGTCCCACTACAAGGAGTACCTGCTTGAGCAGCTGCGGTTTGCCATAAAGGTGGACGGCCTGGATGTTTTTGCTTACGTTATCATGAATAACCACTTCCACCTGGCGGTCCGCACGAATAGAGCGCCCCTTAGCAAAGTAATGCACCGCCTTAATAGTCGCTTCAGCCGTTATTACAACCGTGACCAGGGTCGTACCGGCCACGTCTTCGAAAGCAGGTACAAGGCCGTCCCAATTCAAAACGAGCGGTATCTTCTGGCCGTAATCAGGTACATACACCGTAATCCTGTCCGGGCTGGTTTATGTGACGGGGTGGCTGATTATCAATGGAGCAGCGATGCTGATTACCGCGGGGAGGGTGGTGGATTTGTATGTACACAGCAGTTGCTGGACATCCTGGATGATGATCCGGGGAGAGCTCTTAAAAAGTATGTTATACTTATGGAAACAGATGACGAGAGGGTCCTGGAGAATGTTTCAATTAGCCGCCCGGAATCTTTTGCCTCGAAGGTTGAACCAGGGAAGAACGTACCTGCCAGGAAGCACTTGGATGAAATTCTCATGGCTTCCGGCGTGAATATGGAAGAGTTTGCGCAAATAAAGAGCGGCTCTCGAAAAAGATCGCTGGTGCCGTATAAGGTTTGGTACGCCGGGGAAGCACTGGCGCAGGGGTATACGTTACAGGAAATAGGCGAAAATATTCGTATCTCTGCGGTGGCTGTTTATAAACTTCTGGTGCCTGGCACTTAACTTATTAACTTATTTCGCCCGCATCATGTGCGGCAGAACAGAGGTGTTTTTTGTGCGTATTGGTCGTTTTAGTTACAGGGGAGAAATTTTTTGCGGCCTTGTTGAAGATGATATGGTTTTACAGGTGGCAGATCCCTTTCAATCTCTGGAACCAGTACCCGGGCGGCAGTTTGCTCTGCCGGAGCTGGACCTCCTGGCTCCCTGCCTGCCTACCAAGGCGGTATGTGTGGGGCTCAATTACCGGGACCACGCCCTGGAGGTGGGTATGGCCCTGCCGGAGGAGCCGGTTTTGTTCCTGAAGCCATCCACCGCCGTTATCGGCCCCGGGGAACCCGTTGTTTACCCGGCCATGAGCCGGCAGGTGGACTACGAGGCCGAACTGGCGGTGGTGATCGGGAAGAAGGCGCGGCATGTGCGGGAGGAGGAAGCAGCCGGGTACATACTGGGCTATACCTGTGCCAACGACATTACCGCCCGAGACCTCCAGAAGAAGGACGGGCAGTGGACACGGGCCAAGTCGTTTGACACCTTCCTGCCCCTGGGTCCCTATATTGTTACCGGCGTTGATCCGGGGGACAGGGAAGTTTCACTCTATCTCAACGGAGAGCGAAAACAGCATTCCTCAACGTCCCAGCTAATCTTTCCCGTATACCGGCTGCTCAGCTTTATCTCCCGCATCATGACCCTTTTGCCCGGGGATGTCATTCTTACCGGTACCCCGGCCGGGGTTGGACCCGTGCAGCCGGGGGACACGGTAGAGGTGGTCATATCCGGCATCGGCCGGCTGGTTAATGTAATAGTGCCTGGCACTTAACTTATTAACTTATTTAGTCGATCCAGAATTCCCAGGCGCAGTAATATTCTTGCGGGTGTTCATCGGGTGGGCAGCAGATGCAGCGGGTTTTTATACGCGGGTCTATGGCCCGGGCAAAGCCGGCATACTCCACCAGTCCGACAGTTTTACAGGGGAAGTCGGGCAGCTTTTTCCTTTTGCGGGCTGATTGCACCCGGCAGTCATTCATGCGGAAAATGATCCTGTTCTCGTCCACATCAACGATTTCCTGACGGTTGAGCAGGGCGTACAGCCGGTATCCCAGCGCTTTTTTTAAAGCCGGGATACCCCCGTTTTCCGGGATGCCGTGCAACTGCATGATCCGCCGGGCTTCATTCACCGTGAACTGTTCCCAGGCTGCCGCGTCGGCCCTGATGGCTGCCTCCATACCATGCTCCCGTTCCACGGCCTGGAACCAGAGACCGTCGTGGGCCAGCCAGCGTTTGGCGAAGTCCGCCAGTACGGCCAGCAGTTCCTCCCTGGTGAGCTCGGAAAATTGGTTGGACATTTTCTCTCCCTACCTTTCTCCTTTTTCCAGAGTATTTGATTAAATAATTCTTTTAAGAAATAATACCATATCTTTTGTAACATTTGTATAAAATTCGGATTGGAACATACGCCGGCCCGCCGCCCGGACGGTCTTGTTTCTTATTCAAACTCTATTGGGGTTTTTGTTTCAACCGGGCGGAGGGTTTGCTATATGACGGCGCAAATGGTCGGGGCCCTTCATTATGGGCCGGAGGTCACAAGGCTGCCGTAAGGCAGCTTTTTTGATTGTTGTCGCGAAACCGGGTTATGAAAGCAGCAAATCTTTGTATACCGGTCGTGACGGTTGTTACGACTCCTGGACTGATTGGGGGAGGAGAATTAAAGTATAGTAATGTATAATATAATCACTTAGACGGGTTACCGTAAATTAGAAAGAGGGTATGCTTTTTGGATAAACACCTGGAAATGGATTTTCCCACGCCGGGAGCGCCCCATATCCGGGTCATCAGCCTCGTAAATTTTTTGCTCAGCTTTGCCGTACAGGGCTCGCTTATTTTCATTCCCCTGCTGGGAGCACAGCTGGGAGCGAGAGACTGGCAAATTGGTCTGGTGGGTGCGTCTTACGGGGCGGCTTTTCTTTTTTCTTCCCTCTTCTGCGGCTGGAAGTCAGACTCTCTGGGGCGCCTTTTATTTGTGCGCCTGGGCCTGGCCACCAGCGGGCTTGCCTTTGCCACCCAGGTACTGGCGCACAGCCTTCTGGTATTGATCCTGGTACGTTCTGCTGTGGGCCTGGCTCTGGGGATTGCCACCGCCGCG
>NZ_JBNATZ010000044.1:0-14771 GCF_049701015.1 Desulfofundulus sp. | reverse complement strand
GACTGATCACCCTCCAGCCAGGAGGGGGAAAACGAATATTTCCTGGCCATCGGTCAGAACGGTTTCCGGGTCACGGATTACATTCCCCGATGTAGCAAAGGATAGAGGACCTATTCTCAGCTTCTTTCTGACCTTCTCCTGTAACTCCACAAAAGTCGCTGTAGCTAATTCTATCTCCTCATGGGGTAAGTCAAGTGTAGAAGCATAAATGACCCGTACCTTAATCATCTGCAAGCAACCTCACCAGAAATTCCCGGGGTACAGTACCGTCCGGGTTCCAACCCCGGACCCGGTAAAATTCCGGTAAATACTTTTCTATCTCCGGCACCATCCCGTAAGCACCGCCTTCGGTAAGAGCTTTCCTAATATGGCCGGGCAGACGGTCGTCCGCGGGGCTGCTGCCAAGATTAAAGGATATGGCTCTCTTGATAGTCAGGGAATTGCTTGCTGCAACCATCAATTTTTCCAAACTCCATGGTATTCCAGTGATGTAAGATAAAGCTCCTATCATCACTTTTACCGGTGTAAATGTGAAGTTACATTTTACCAGGCAGTTGTCCAATTCCCGCAGACTTTGGTGATAAGCCACTTTTGAAACCCTACCGTCCAGGTTGTCACGTGGCCCAGCCTTGATGTCCAAATCATCATCCTTTAACAGCCCTAAATCCACCTGGAAGAAATCGCCGCGCTGATGGCATGCTCCCCGGGGACCTGTAGCGTATGTCAATGCCTGCCCGATAAAGGCCCTGGGTTCATGCATGGGGATTTCAAGGCCGCGTACAGCTGCTGCATATTCTGGAGATAGACCCAGTTCCTGCAAAGTCTTAACCGTACCCTGGCCCACCAGCCTGCCTATCCCTCGATTTTCCCCTGTAAGCCGAAGGACCTCCAGGATACCCTGATGGTCACCAAACTCGGGGACTTCGGTCATAAGTTCTTCCGGCAACATTTGTTGCTCTTTTAGATACATAAGCAGAGCCAGAGTAACTCCTGCGGAGATAGTATCATATCCGTAACGGTTGGCCATGTCGTTGGCTTCAACTATGGTATCCAGATCAAAGTTTTCTACCAGGGGGCCAAAGGCTACCGCTGTTTCGTACTCGGGGCCGTCAACAATTCTACCCCTGAATTTAAGCTCTCGACCGCAAGCAACCGGGCAGCCCCAGCAAGCTTTGGGCTGGACAGAGTATTCCTCCCTGAACCTTCTGGCATTCAAACGGTCAATAGGAAACAACCCCCGGGTGAAATACTTCACCGGAACATCACCAAAATAATAACCGATGTCAAGGTAACCCAGGGTACCAAATTGGGTGGAGAGCACTGATGATTTCCGGTAGCCGGAAGTTAGTTCCCTGGCTAAAGCTTTTAAGGATTCTGCGTCCGCTACAGGTACTTCACCCTCCCCCTCTACAACTATTGCCTTCAAGTTCTTACTTCCGAAAACCGCGCCAAAACCCATCCTTCCAGCTGCCCGGCCATGATCATTGATCACCGATGCAATGGGGAGCAATCTTTCTCCAGCGGTACCTATACATGCTATGCTGGTGTTCTCTCCGTGGACTTTTTTCAACCGTGCCTGTACTTCGTAGCTATCAAGACCCTTCAGGTCATGACCAGCCCTTATTTCCAGGTTGCCCTTTTTAATTAGAAGATACACCATTTCCTGAGCTTTTCCAGTGATGATAAGGCCGTCAAAACCTGCTTTTTTCAGGTAAGCTCCAAATTTGCCGCCAGAAGTAGATTCGCCCCAATAACCGGTGAGAGGTGACCTCCCACATACTGCAAAACGCGAAGAGCCGGGAAGGATAGTACCAGTAACCGGTCCCGCCATGACAGCCGTGTAAGCTTCATCTGCAAGAGGGTCCACTTGGGGTTTCAGGTGGTCATAAAGCATCCTGGCCGCAAGACCGCTACCACCGATAAATTTTTCTGCTGCTCTGACAGGTGTGGGTCTTATTTCCACTATCCTGGCAGTCAAATCTACAAAGCCGATTTTCCCCGTATAACCTGACATTATTTCACTCCTTCCCCAACCTGTCCTTTATAGGAGGCCAGAATAATTTCCTCATAGTCCGCAGGCGTAACTGGTATCGGGCTGAGTACGGTGCACGTGTCCATAAGTGCTACGGAAACCAGCTCACCAAGAGATGCTTTCAGTTCCTCATATGTTACCTTCAAATAAGCCGAAAATTTATACTGAAAACCTATTTGGTCGTAGAAAGCAAGTAGACCGTTTAAAAACTCTTCACTGTTTTTATAATTTAATGCTCTGGCAAGCTCAAAGGTTTTGGCCAGGTGCCTGGCATAGAATTCGTAAACATAGGGTAGAAACACACCTACGCTTAAACCATGATGCAAACCAAATTTCTTGCCAAGGGTGTGTCCTAAAGCATGGTCGATGCCCGGAGCAGCATTATTAAAAGCCAGGCCGGCGAGATTCGCCGCTATCAACATTTTCTGCCGCGCTTCCAGGTCCCGGCCATCGGCTATGACCCGGGGCAGGTATTTAAATATTAGTTTTATGGCTTGCAAAGCATAACCATCGGTATATTCATTAGCCCAGCCACCGCTCAGGTAAGCCCCTACAGCATGCGCCAGGGCATCAACACCCGTCCACATGGTTAAAGTTGGAGGTAACGAAACGGTAAAACGAGGGTCAAGAATGGCCATATCAGGAACAAATTCCGGATGGGTGATGCTCACTTTACGGCCGCCGTCAGTGATAACTGCAGCTGAAGTTGCTTCGGAACCGGTTCCGGCTGTTGTGGGAATAGCGGCAAAAAAAGCCTTCTTTCGGAGTCCGAGAGGTTCTACGGGATTTATCCTGCGGAAATCGATATCCGGCTTTTCGTAGAGCATCCAGATCACTTTCGTAGCATCGATGACCGACCCGCCGCCAACAGCAATGATTAACGAAGCATCGCTTTCTTTGGCCGCGGAAGCACCTTCCAGGAAATTTTCCACCGGAGGTTCAGGCAGGACTTCATCCCACATCTCCACGGCAAATCCGGCTTCAACCAGAACATTTTTTACTTTTTCAGCTGAAGGTCGTACAGCTTTGTCAGTGATAATTAAGGCCCGGTTGTTACTGGCTAATGCTCTACCCATGACACCAAGACTGGCCAGCGCTCGAACCCCGATAAAAATTCTTGGAGCTATAATACGGGTCTGCAGGCCGCGAACTGCCGAGGTACCTGAAATAGTATAAAGCCTTCTTATTTCCGGGCTTTCAAAGATGTAACTCCCTTTTGCTTTCATTAGTATCCCTCCTGACAAACTCTTTTTGACTGGATATGGCTCCCGTTACCTTTGTTCTTACCCCCCTTCCAGAAAGACTTTCAGAATATTTTTATATCTGAAAAACTTATTGCACATCACTGTATAAGGAGCAATTATTATGCCAAATAATCATGCACCGGGTAACACCTCAGAGCTGCGGCAGCTGTCGCACCGTTACCAGGCTGGCTGAATACAATAAGATGTCCGCGGTATGCCATATTAAGGATAGAACTTTTAAATGTTTCATTAATTAACAAAACGAGTTTCAAATTAAAATAGAATCCCAAGTATCGGATTAAGCCTCCAAGCCCGTTTCTTCCAGAATGAGTCTGTACGGGGTCTTGTGAGCCATTTCTCTCATAACCCCTTGAAAATATATTGGACAGATGGAACCTGAACCAGTTATAGTTTAAGGAGAAACGGAGCTTTTCACGTTCCTGTTACAAAACCCCGTTCATAGATTGATGAAAGGGGAGCGGTAACCCCTGAGTCATACTGAACCTGTACTTTCAGGAAAAATCCTCAAGATAAAAGGTGGCAGAAAAATGTCTTGCCTAAAACTTGCCATTGTTCAATTCCCCCGTGACCATAAAGATTTGGAGAAAAACGTGGTACGCATGAAGGAGTATATCAGCCAGATCCCGCCGGCCATCGATGTAGTTCTGCTGCCGGAAGATTGGCTGGGTGCAACAGTAGTGGACTGGGGAAATTACGAGAAAATTGTGAGCAGCCTTTATGATATGTTAAAAAACAAGAGCTGCCTGCTTGTGTCCGGGGCCCAGTATGTACGCACAAAGGAGCGTATCTATTCCCGGGGCCTGGCTCTGACCGGTCAACCGGACTCCCTCGTTTATTTTGAAAAGCAGTTCCCCTCTTCAGCCATCGGTGAGCGAAAATATGTCTCTCCCGGTACCCAGCTGCCGGTTATCATGTACCGCGGGTCAGGCATAGGGACAGTTGTCTGCGTGGATTTAATGTACCCGGAATTAGTGCGCAGACTGGCATTACAAGGAGCTGTCCTGATACTTAACCCCGCCAACATCCCGGCCACAAGAATGTCACTCTGGCAGAGCATTGGGATCACCCGGGCCTGTGAAAACACCGTTTTTGTGGCCATGGCCAACAACACCGGAACCAGCTATCCTGACGGCCGGCAGGTACTGGGAGAAAGTTTTGTGGCCTATCCTGAAGGTTATACCCTTTTGACGTGCGGTCAGGAACCAGGCGTTTATTGCTTCGACCTCGATCTATCGGTAATTGAAAGGGTACGCTCACGATGGCCTTATCTGGAGGATGCCCGCCTTTTCGTTCAAAAATAGAAACACCCATGTTTCAACAGGTTACCGGCAACCTGCCAGCATTTCGAGTATTAGGGTTATTTTTTGAACTAGAAATCCGGCTCAACATCTATTCATTAAAACCACCACCCGGGTTCAAAAGCTGGAATGGTTTTTGCGTATTTTTAATACTCTGAACATTAGCACATTTGGAGGGGTTATTAGTGGAAAGGATTTGGTTAAAAAATTGGCCGGAAGAGCTACCCCCAAAACTGTCCTTTCGACTGGGCGAAATACCGCTTCATGACTATCTGCGCGCAAATGCCGCCGCAAAACCAGATGATGTAGCCTGCATATATTACGGACGCATTTATACCTGGCGCCAGCTTGATCAATTTACTGATTCGCTGGCCAATTTTTTAGCTCTTCATGGAGTGAAAAAAGGTGACAGGGTAGTCCTGTATATGCAGAACTGTCCCCAGTATCTCATCGCTTATTACGGAGCACAAAAGCTTGGAGCAATTGTCGTACCGGCCAGCCCGATGTTCAAGGAACACGAACTGGCTTATGAAGTAAATGATGCCGGTGCGAAAGTACTGGTTACAACCAATGACCTATACCCTGTTGTAGCCAGAGTGCGGGACAATTCTTCCCTCGAAATTGTGGTTGTGGCCAGTTATCAGGATTTCCTCCCGCCTGAGCCGACCATTCCGGTACCACCCGAACTAAAAACAGATAAAACTCCAATTTCCAATACTTTTGACCTGATGGAGATCCTGGACACTTATCCTGCTGTTGTAAAAAGTGTGCAAATTGATCTGTGGAACGATATAGCCCTGATGGTTTACACTTCGGGTACGACAGGACTTCCCAAAGGTGCCATGCTGACATACGGCAATACCCTTTTTAAAACAGCGGCCAGTTATCATGCTAACAATTTTAGCCCTGCAGATATTTCACTTGCTGTAATGCCGGTTTTCCACATTGCCGGGATGGTTATGGGACTGAATATGCCAGTTTACGGTGCATATCCTACCGTCTTGTTAACCCGATTTGACCCCGGTACAGTTATTGCTGCTATTGAAAAATACCGATGCACTACCTGGTACAGCATCGTCCCCATGAACCTGGCGATAATGAACCACCCCAACATCGAACAAAGAGATTTAACTTCCCTAAAGCGTAACCCATGCACAAGTTTTGGCGTCCCACTGAATGCGGAAATTGCTTCCAAATGGCATACGCTCACTGGTGGCTGCCTGTTGTTTGAAGCTGCATATGGCCTTAGCGAAACGCACACAGGTGATACTTTTATGCCCCAAAAGAAAATCCGCTATGGAACGTGTGGAATTCCGACATTTGATACAGACGTCAGAATTGTTGATCTGGAAACGGGTAAAGACTTACCTCCCGGCCAACAAGGGGAAATTGTCATCCGAAACCCCGGAGTATTCAAGGGCTACTGGAACAAGCCAGAAGCAACAGTCAGGACCTTAAAAGACGGTTGGGTTCATACCGGCGATATAGGTTTCATTGATGAAGAAGGGTACCTGCATTTTCTGGGGCGACTGAAAGAAATGATTAAGTGCTCCGGTTACAGCGTTTTTCCGGAAGAGGTGGAAATGCTCTTGCTCAAGCATCCCGCAATACAACAGGCAGCGGTAATAGGAGTGTCCGATCCGGTACGCGAGGAAAGCGTGAAAGCTTTTGTAGTCTTAAAAGACAGTTATAAAGGCCGCGTTAGCCCGGAAGAAATAATTGCCTGGGCTAAAAATAATATGGCTGCCTATAAGTACCCGAGGCATATAGAGTTCCGGGAAAGTTTACCCACGACAGGTACGGGTAAGGTACTGCGTCGGCTTTTGAAGCAGTAATTATTTTTAGAGAAACAGCAAAAATATTCTCAATAATGAGATATTTACAGAACCTGTTATCTAATGTTATGATTTATACATTAAATACAGCAGGGTGCCCAAAACAGGGGGTGGCGAGATGGAAAATGCTTATGCCAGCATTTTTCACGGTTCCTATGACGGGCTGGTGCTGTGTGATAACCGTGGCGTCCTGCTAAATGTGAACGAAGGTTACCGCCACATTACCGGGGTTACTCTCCAGGATGTACGTGAAGCACTGGGACGACCCATGGATGAGCTGGTCGAAGAGGGAGTAGTTACCCCTTCGGTAACATTGGAAGTACTACGCTGCAAGAAAACTGTAACGCTGCTGCAGCGTATCAAAACCGGCCGGACAGTGCTGGCCACCGGCAACCCGTTTTTTGATGAAACAGGCCGAATTAAGTATGTTGTAACCAATGTGCGGAGCAATAGCTGGCCTGGTCTTCTGGACATTAAATGTAGCCGGGGTACCCAAGCGAAACATGCCATAGAATATGTCTGGGATGCCGGAAAGGTACTACCAGTGGTGGTAGCAGCCAGTCCTGCCATGCAAAAAGTACTGGAGTTGGCCCGGCGAGTAGCAGCATCAACCCTGCCGGTGGTAATTTGCGGCGAATCGGGAACGGGCAAGGATGTGGTGGCAAGATTTATCCACGCTTGCAGTCTTGTTGCGGACGGTCCTTTTGTGCCGGTAAACTGTGCAGCTGTACAGGAAAACTTGCTGGAGGCTGAGCTCTTCGGCTATGAGCCGGGTGCATTTACCGGTGCCAGCAAGCGGGGCAAGGAAGGATTGGTGGAAGTAGCCCACGGAGGAACACTTTTCCTGGACGAAATAGCCGAGATACCGGTACGCATGCAGGCCAAGCTTTTGCGATTTTTACAGGACGGTGAATTGTACCGGGTGGGGGGTAGTCGCCCAAGGTGTGTCAGGGTGCGCCTGGTATGTGCTACAAACCAGGATTTGCCAGATATGATCAACAAGGGCCTGTTTCGTTCCGATTTGTATTACCGTATTTCCGGAATGGTTCTGTCTTTGCCTCCACTGAGGGAAAGGCGGGAAGACATCTGGTTGTTGGCAGAACATTTCTTAAGGCAGGCCGGGCTTAAATACGGTAGAGAAAAGGCGTTTGACCCGCAGGTGCGGTCACTATTTGAGTCTTATTCCTGGCCAGGCAATGTGCGGGAATTACAGAGCATGGTGGAAAGGATTTATGTCCTCACAATGGGAGAAATAATTGGCCCGGACGATGTGCATGAATTTCTGGAACTATTCCACCAACCAACGGGTATGTCTGTATCTGGTTCCAGCAGTAAAGTTGGTGATTTCAAAGTCTTACAGGAACAGTTCGAGAGGAATCTCTTGCAAAAGGCCATACAACAGTATGGCAGCATCCGGGGGGCAGCCAGAGCTCTGGGACTGGCTCCAGCCACTGTGATTAGAAAATTGAGAAAATATAAAATTAAATAAGACAAGCAATTGTGTTTTATTACAGAAACAGCTTGTTTTATTAAGTTACCGTTCCCATGCGGTGATTTTTTATTTTTCTGACATCCCGACTTCCACTAATAGTTTGGATAACTCAAAGATTTACACTGCCTGGTCCGGCTATGACCACTATCAATATGGCGTTTTGGGGTTTAAACAGAGGTTTGAAAACCGGCGTGAATTAACCGCGGGCCAGGCAGTTAAATAAGCACTCTGCCCGCAAAAAGCTCTGGAATGATTTTTGCGGTATTTATTATGACAAAAAAGGAAAGGGGTGTCCTATGTGGCTGAACCTTACGAAGCTTTCTGGCCGGCCCGCCTGCCCAGATACCTTACTTACCCAGAGGTGCCGCTCTACCGGCTGTTAGAGGTAGCGGCCGAGTTTTATCCCGACAAGACAGCTATTAACTACTACGGTAACCTGATCAGTTACCAGCATCTACAGGATCAGGTAAATAGGCTAGCCGGAGCACTGGCAGCACGCGGTCTGCAGGTCGGGG
Organism: Desulfofundulus sp.; assembly: GCF_049701015.1. NCBI lineage: Bacteria > Bacillati > Bacillota > Clostridia > Eubacteriales > Peptococcaceae > Desulfofundulus > Desulfofundulus sp. Next base: position 6,334 of record NZ_JBNATZ010000044.1, on the reverse strand, counting down.
ACAGAGTGGCACTGTACATGCAGAACTCGCCACATTACGTGGTAGCTTTTTACGGTGTACTGCGCGCCGGGGGAGTGGTGGTACCGGTAAACCCCATGCTAAGCAGGCATGAATTGCTTTTTTTACTGCAGGACAGTGAGGCTTCAGGCATTATTACCACCAGCGATCTCTATCCGCGAGTCGCTGAAGTAGCAGAACAGGCCAGTTTAAAATTTATTATTACCGGCCTGTACCATGATTATCTACCGGAGGAGCCGCTTCTTCCCCTGCCGGACACCGTGAAAGGGGCTCCCCAACCCGAAAGAAATTCTCTGACATGGCAGGAAATTCTGCAGGAAAATTTGCCGCCACCAGCAGTACAGGTAAAAGCGGAACAATTTTGTTTTCTTCCTTATACCTCCGGTTCAACCGGCATACCCAAAGGGTGTATGCACACGCACAAAACTGTCATGGCCAACCTGATCAGCTCCTATTACTGGTTGACCAATACTGTTTCCAGCGTGCACCTGACGACTTTGCCGTTATTTCATGTCACCGGACTGGTGCACAGCATGCTGGCACCGCTTTACGCCGGGGCAACACTGGTACTGCTCACCCGATGGGATAAGCAAGCAGCTCTGGAAGCCATAGAAAGATTCCGTTGCACGCACTGGGTGAACATTACCACCATGCTGATTGATTTTCTCACTATCCCGGATTTAAACAAGCACGATTTGAGCTCCCTTGTGGCTGTAGGAGGAGGTGGAGCGTCTTTACCGGAAGCCGTGGGCAAACACCTGGAGGAACTTACCGGACTTAAATATATAGAAGGCTATGGAATGACAGAGACAATTTCCCAGACACATTTCAACCCACCGGACCGGCCTAAATTGCAGTGTATCGGTATTCCTGACTTCAATGTGGACGCCCGAATTGTGGATGTGGAAAGCGGGGCAGAGTTACCGCAAGGTATGACCGGCGAACTGGTAGTCAATGGACCGGAAGTCTTTCTGGGCTACTGGAAAAGACCACAGGAAACAGAAGCATCCTTTATTGAACTGGACGGGAAAAAGTTTTTCCGAACCGGCGATATAGCCCGTATGGACGAGGAAGGTTATTTTTACATTGTAGACCGCACCAAACGCATGATCAATGCTGCCGGTTACAAGGTCTGGCCGGCAGAAGTGGAAAGTTATCTTTACCAGCATCCGGCTATTTTAGAGGCCTGTGTGGTTGGTGTAGCGGACCCGGTACGGGTGGAAGAAGTACGGGCTTATGTTGTGCTGCGTGAAGAGTTTAAAGACAAATTAGAGGAAAAAGAATTGATCGCCTGGTGTAAAGAGAGAATGGCGCCCTACAAATATCCGCGCCAGGTCGTGTTTGTTGACAGCCTGCCCCACACTGCCACGGGCAAGGTAAACTGGCGCCTGGTGCAGGAAACAGCTCACAAGGAAAAGGAGGCTTGAGCAATGTATCGGATTATACCTCTGCAAGTGGCAGAAATTATGGCCCCACTTGGTATTGTGGCGATGTTCGGTGATATGCAAAAAATGCTTGTAGCTCCGGTGTTTGTTTTTTACCTGGATGGCGGAGACAAGAAAATTCTGGTAGATGCCGGAGTGGGCTCACCGGATAGCAGTGGCATCGTACACGGTTTCCCGGTTATAGGTGGAGGAGAACAAGGCTTGAGACAGGCTCTGTCCAGAGTGGGAGCAGAACCCGAGCAAATTGACATTTTAATCCTCACACACCTGCACTTTGACCACTGTGCCATGTTACCGTTGTTCCGACGGGCACGCATTATTTTACAAGAAAAAGAATGGCAGACGGCGCACAATCCTGTGCCTGTTGCCCGTGCGGTATACGAGCACGAACTGTTTACTGTTCTGGAGCGCATGAACCTGGTATTGGTCGACGGGGACTGTGAGATAGTACCGGGTGTAAGAACATTATTCCTGCCCGGTCATACGCAGGGGATGCAGGGCGTGGCTGTAGAAACCAACCGGGGCACTTATGTACTGGCCGGTGACCTGCTTTACAGTTATTACAATTTAGATCCCACCATAACTTCTTTGAAAGACCTGCGAGGGAACGAACTCACATTAACACCTCGCCCTGATTTGCCCTTCTTCCCGCCAGCTGTGCATATTGACTTGAGTGCATGGTATGCCAGCTGCTGGAAGGCAGTAGGTGTAGCCGGTGGCCGGGAGATGGTCATCCCGGGACACGACCCAGCTGTAGTGGAAAAAACTTTCGGTGAGTAAAAAAACGTGATAGTAGTTTACTAATATCCATTCAGGAGGGGGAAAAAGTGACTTTGGTAAGGGGTGAAGATTATCTGGCACGTTTGGCCAAAATGAGACCCAACGTTTATATCAACGGCCAACTGGTTGACCGGCTTGACGAGCGGCTCAAAGGTGGCATCAATATCATTAAAGAGACCTTTGATTTGGCGTCACTTCCCGAATGGCAGGAATTATGCGTGACCGAGTCGCATCTTGGATTGGGCAAAATCAACCGCTTCTGTCACATCCACCAGAGTAAGGAGGACCTTCTGCAAAAGCAGAAAATGACCCGCATGCTCTGCCAGCGAGTGGGTGGTTGCATTCAACGTTGCATGGGTATTGATGCTTTAAACGCCCTTTCCGTGGTGACCAAAGAAATGGACAATATTCTGGGGACGAATTACAACCAGCGTTTTATTGAATATTTGAAATTTTTTCAGAGCAACGACCTGGCTGCTTGCTGCGCCCAAACCGATGTCAAAGGCGACCGCAGCAGGCGGCCGCACCAGCAGCCCGACCCGGACTTATACCTGCACATTGTGGAGGAGCGGAAAGACGGCATTGTGGTGCGGGGAGCCAAAGCGCACAATACGGCTGCTCCTTATGTGGACGAGATCATTGTTCTGCCCACCCGGGCCCTAACACCACAGGATCGCGCTTACGCCGTGGCTTTCGCCATTCCCGCCGACTGGCCGGGCGTCAAGTTGGTAGCCAGGCCGGCTTACCCCAGAAAGCGGGTTCACATGGAAGCTCCAGTGTTCCGCTACGGTGATGCCGAATCTTTCACTATCTTTGATGACGTGTTTGTACCCAAAGAACGTATATTCATGCAGGGTGAGTACATGTTTGCCGGTTTTCTCGCGTTGATGTTTGCCCACTTCCATCGTCACTCCTATACGGGCTGCAAGCCAGCCATTTCAGACATTATCGCCAGTGCCGCCGCTCTAGTTACCGAGTATAACGGTATTGAAAAACTGCCCCATGTTCAGGAGAAGATTTCCCATATCATTGGAACGGCTGAACTGGTCTATGCAGCAGGTATAGCCAGTGCCCATTATTCCGAGAAGTTTTCTTCCGGTACGCAAGTTCCGGATGAAATCTTCACCAATGTGGGGCGGCGTCATGCCGGGCAGAATATATACCACGAATATGAAATCCTGGCGGATCTGGCCGGTGGGCTGTGTGCTACACTGCCCTTTGAAGAAGACTTTTTCAGTGCAGAAAACGGCAGACTTCTGCACAAGTATATCCAGCGCGTCGCAGGTGTGGCAGTGGAAGATGTGCACCGTTGTTACCGTCTGCTGGAACACATGATTGTGGGCGATATGGCAGGCGTCATGCAAGTTGCCGGTATACATGGTGGCGGTTCACCGCAGATGGAAACAGTCACCATGATGCAGAGATACCCGATGAGTGAGCTTAAAAAAGTGGCAAAATATCTGGCCGGCATCGATACTAATTTCCTTTATTTCGAACGGGAAACCGTAACCCCGAAGAAGATGCTGGAAAAATACCAGTCCGGCCAAGGCAATTGAAATCTTACCATATTGGATAAAGCCCGGGGGAAATCCCCGGGCAATTTTTCATATGTTATTTCTGCTCATGAAACCGCAAATTCTTTTAGAAGCGACCTGGCCGCGGTAAGTCCCAGCACTTCATTTGAACCATCCTCAATCATGGAACTCCTTGCGTCTCTGAACAGCTTTTCAATAAAGTACTCCTTGCTGAGACCGTAGCCGCCGAAAAGCTGGACAGCCTCGCTGGCAATTTCAAATGCGGCATTGGTACAAAAGACTTTCGAGGCAATGGAATATCTCGTCAACGCCGGGAAGTTGGTCAGGTTATAGTTCATGACCGCCCTGGAAAGGGCCCTGGCCGCCTCAACCTTGTAGAACATGTCGAACAGCTTTTTTTGTACTAACTGGTGTTCAAAAAGGTATTTCCCGCCCTGTACCCTGACCCTGGAATAGGCCAGAGCTTCTTCAAAGGCGGCCCTCGCCACACCGGTAAAAATGGCTCCCATGGTAGCGTTAGCAATGGCCAGGGTCGATTCCAGCATGGATTCGTAGGTATCGGGCCGGACAAGCATAAGATGATCGGGAAGCCTTACGTTATCAAAAAAGATCTCGCCCTGCGGCAGTTCCCGCTGTCCCAGCTTATTCAAACACCGGCCCCTGGAAACCCCCGGCAAGTCAAGCGGTACCACAGCGATCCCCCCTCCGGCAAGCCCCATCGACTTTTCGATGTTTAAAAAGAGGAGGGCGTGGGTGGCCTGGGGCCCATTCGAAACCCATGAGGACTTCTGCCCGGTGATTACCCACTCGTCCCCGTCCAACCTGGCCGAAACCTGGCCGGTTATGCTGGGATCATAAAACCAGGGCGCACCTGGAGAGAGCTGGTCAGAACCATGGTCAGGCTCAGTAATGGCCCAGCAGCCGATAAAACTGCAGTCCTTACTTTCTACGTAGGGAACAATAATCTCCTCAATGATGCGGTCGTCGGGTACCATGGAGGCAAAGAAGGCTGGAAAACAATCAACTCCAAGAGACACAGCAAAGCCGGCACTCCCCCAGCCCAGTTCTTCCCAGAACAGGTGGAGCTCCAGGGGATTAAGGCCCAGCCCCCCGTAAGTATCCGGAATAAAAACCGTATGGTAACCCAGCTCTTTCATCTTTCTCATACAATCCCAGTAGACGGAATCTTTTTTTATAACGTCTTCGGGGTTGGCCAGCTTATCCAGCGCAATGGATGCAGGGCGCAGCACTTCCCGGGCAAACTTGTGCACGGATTTTTTTAAATCAATCTGCTCGTCGTTCAGTTCGAAATTCAAATCAAGGTAATCCACGGTACATCCCCCTTATCCATTGAATTTATAGACGTTGCCTGCCCCGGGATCGAAGTTATCCCGGAGAACCCTGTCAAGGTTCTTTTCCGAGGCTGTTTTTGGTATTTCCTCCACGATCTGAACATAGGAAGGAATAAAATTGCGTTCCAGCCCGGCCAGACAGGCTGCAAAAATAGAGTTGGGATCGATGGATCTGCCGGGAAAGGGAACGACGGCGGCCACGATGTCGCTTTCCCCGGGCGCCCCGGAGGAAGCGGGGATGCCGTAAACGCACACGTCACAGACATCGGGGTGCTGGGCAATGATTTTTTCGATCGTATCCGGCTGGATGAATTCACCCTGTCTACGCAAGCCGCCGCCCGCCCGGAAGTCAAAATAAAACCAGCCTTCGCTATCCCGGTGGCACATATCCCCCGTCCTGAGCCAGCCGCCCCGGGTTTTTTCCTCCGAGGCCTTCTGATTGCCGTAATATTCCACCCGGGTAGTCCCCCGCACCATCCGGCAAATTAGCTCGCCGATCTCACCCGGTTCGCACTCCGTATCGTCCTCCCGCACCACCTTCATCTCCATCACGCCTTCCAGGGGCTTACCGAAGGAACCGACCGGGCCCACTCCCGGCGGGTTGTGAGCAAAACCCCCTTCCACGGCCCCGTACCACTCGTGGATCTTTACCTGGAACCGGTTTTCGAAATCCCTCCAGATGGCTGGCGGGGTTCCGGCACTGAGTACAAGTCGGACGGGGTTATCGCCGTCGTTTTCTTTCACAGGCTCGCTGTAAATGCCCATCATCATTCCGCCCAGGAGGGAAAAGGTGGTACAGCCGTATTTACGGCAGATGTCCCAGATCCGGCTCTTGGTAAATTTGTGGCTAAAAACCGCTCGTAGCCCCAGGTAAAGGGCCGGAATGAGAGTGACCGCCTGGGCATTTCCATGGGTTAGAGATAGCCCCGTATACAGTACGTCGCTTTCCTGATACTGCCAGACCTTTTGAGCAAAAAGTACGTACATGCCCAGCCGGTCCTCCGTAACCACCACACCCTTCGGATTCCCCGTAGTACCGGAAGTGTATATGATCTCCAGCGGTGCCTTCAGGTCGTTTTTCCGGTAGTCCGGGGGTCCTGCCTCCGGCCCCGCCAGATATTCGTTCAGGCAAGGGTACCGGTCGTTAACGGGCAACCCGAATAAATCCTTATAAATGACTCCCAGTACTTTAAAATCCTGGTGC
>NZ_JBNATZ010000043.1:0-15081 GCF_049701015.1 Desulfofundulus sp. | reverse complement strand
CCGCCATTTCCACGTCCAGGTCCCGCATGAGAAGGATGTCGGCGGCCAGGGTTTCCAAACTCTGGCCAGGCAGGCCGACGATGTTTCCCGACCCCACCTGGTAGCCCAGTTCCCGCAACCACTTCAGGCGGAGCAGCCGGTCCTGTAAAGTGGTACCCGGCCGCAGACGGGCAAAAAGGGAGGCGTCGGCAGTTTCGTGCTTCAAGAGGTAGCGGTCGGCTCCAGCTTCCCGCCACAGGCGGTAATCCTCAAAGGAACGCTCGCCAACGGAAAGGGTTACCGCTCCCACCCCCACCTCTTCCTTCAAGCGCCTGATGATATCCGCCAGAACCGGGGCCGTGTAATGGGGATCTTCCCCCGATTGCAAGACAATGGTTGGAAGACCCAACCCGGCGGCCTTACGGGCGGCGGCCAGGATTTCCCCGGGGGTCAAGCGGTAACGCCGCAACTTCCGGTTGTCACGGCGCAGGCCGCAGTAAAGGCAGTTCTGGCGGCAGTAGTTCGAAAATTCAATGATACCCCGTAAGTGTACCTCATCTCCCAGGAATGCCGACCTCACCCCGTCGGCCGCCTGGCCAAGGGCGTCAACCTCTTCGCCCCTGGCCTCGAGCAGAACTACCACTTCATGGTGGTCAAGACCGTGGTTTCCTCCGACTTTTTCCAGTGCTGTCACAAATTCCTGCCGCATACAAGATCACCTATGTCCGCGATGCCTGCTGCAAAAGGGCCAGCTCGTCTTCAAATTCCACCCGTTCCTCATCAAGAACGGCTAAAGCCTGGGGGAAGGGGGACAATGCCCGCTTTAAAACACCGTGAATGTGAGCCATGAGCACGCCGTAGTTGACAATGGGCACCCCGGCTTCCCGGGCCTGCATGATCCGGTAGAGCATTTCCCTGCGGTTGAGCATACAGGCGCCGCAGTGCACGATCAGCCTGTAATCCCGGAGGTTTTCGGGCAGAGTACTCCCGCCGCTGGCCACGTCGAAGAGCAACTCCCCCCCCACCGCCTGCCGGAGCCAGCGGGGTATCTTCACCCGGCCGATATCATCCTGGACGGGGTGATGGGTACAGGCCTCGGCAATGAGGATTTTGTCCCCGGGTTTCAAACCCTTGACCGCTCTGGCCCCGGCCACCAGGGTGGTCAGGTCTCCCTTAAAGCGGGCAAACAGGATGGAGAAGGAAGTGAAAAGCACATCCGGCGGGGTGTCGGCCACGGCCTTCAGATAGGCCGAGGCATCGGTAACCACCAGCTTCGGCTTCACGGCCAGGCTGGCCAGGGCGTGCTTCAGCTCCCGCTCCTTGACCATTACTGCCACGGCGTCGTTTTCCAGCACGTCCCGGATCACCTGCTGCTGCGGGAGGATGAGCCTCCCCCTGGGAGCGGCCTTGTCGATGGGAATGACCAGTACGACCAGGTCCCCCGGTTCAATCAGGTCGCCCACAATGGTGGGAAGGGACCAGTCCCCGGGGGCGGCCTTTACGACGGCCATTTTCAGCTCATTGATGCCCTGGCGGGTCAAAGCGCTGACCGCCACAAAGGGCACATCCAGTTCCTGCTGCCACGGGCGGTCAACCGCATCGGGGTACAGGTCAATTTTATTGATTACTCCCAGCACCGGCACTTTTTGTGCCCGGGCCCGGCTCACCACGTCCCGTTCATACTCTCCGATTCCCCGCCCGGGGTCCACCACCAGCAGGGCTAGGTCGGTTTTGTTGAGCACCTCCAGCGTTTTCTGTACCCGCAGGGCACCCAGTTCCCCGGTATCGTCCAGCCCTGCCGTGTCGATAATCATCACCGGCCCCAGCGGGAGGAGCTCCATGGCCCTGGCCACGGGATCGGTGGTTGTACCGGGGATGCCGGAAACGATGGCCACTTCCTGGTTGGTTATGGAGTTAATCAGGCTGGATTTGCCTGCATTGCGCCGGCCGAAAAGGGCGATGTGCAGCCGCTGCCCCCGGGGGGTGGCATTCAAACTCATGGTTTATCACCTTCCCTTGTTAAAAAACGCTTTAAATGTCGCACGCCGGCCACACCCGGTGTGGTCAGCTCTTCAGGCCTCAGGATCGCTTCGATTTCCTTCCAGGTGAACAACCCCTCCTCTACCAGCAGTTCCGTTACCGGCCGCCCACTCCGGACTGCCTGCAAAACTACGGCCGTAGCCTTCTCGTAGCCCAGGTAAGGGACAAAAGCGGTGATCACTCCCTGACTGGCTTCCAGCAACTGCCGGCAACGGACCTCATCAGCTTGAATGCCCCGGACGCATTTTTCTGCCAGCAACCTGGCCGCCCCGGCCATCATTTCCATCGCATGGAGTAAATTGTGGGCAATCAGGGGAAGGAAGGCATTCAACTCCAGTTGCCCGGAAGCGGCCGCCATATTAATAGCAACATCGCTTGCCATGACCTGGTAGGCCACCTGGGTGACCATTTCAGGGATCACGGGGTTGACCTTGCCGGGCATGATCGATGAGCCGGCCTGCACCTGGGGCAGCCTGATTTCCCCCAACCCCGCCCGGGGGCCGGAAGATAACAGGCGCAAATCCCCGGCTATCTTGGCCAAGTTGACGGCGGCGGTCTTTACAAACCCGGAGACCTCCGCGAAAATATCGACATTTTGCGTGGCTTCCACGGTGTTTTCCGCCCGGGCCAGGCCAAAACCGGTCAACTCCCGCAGGATCTCCACCACCCGGAAGATGTAACGCCGGCTGGCGTTGAGTCCCGTCCCCACCGCCGTCCCACCCAGGTTAACCTGCCGCAATCGTTCCTCTGCCTTGTACAAACGCCACCAGTCCCGGGCTACCGCCTCGGCGTAGGCGCTGAATTCCTGGCCCAGAGTAATGGGCACCGCATCCTGCAACTGGGTGCGGCCGATCTTGAGTACGGAGGCAAACTCCTTCTCCTTAGCCTGCAGGGACCCCTGCAGAACGGCCATGGCCTGGCTCAACTGCCGCACCAGTTTGATGGCCGCCACCCGCAGGGCGGTAGGGTAAACGTCATTGGTGGACTGACCCAGGTTAACGTGATCCAGTGGATGGACCAGTGAATAATCTCCCTTTGTTCCCCCAAGGATTTCAATAGCCCGGTTGGCAATGACCTCGTTGACATTCATGTTGGTGGAAGTACCCGCCCCGCCCTGAAAGGCGTCGACGACAATTTGATCATGCCACAGCCCCCCGGCCAGTTCTTCCGCCGCCTGCACTATGGCCCCGGCAATACGGGGTTCCAGCAGACCAATCTCCATATTGGCCAGAGCCGCGGCCTTTTTGACCAGGGCCAGCGCCCAGATGAGTTCCCGGTGAACGGGAATCCCGGATACGGCGAAATTTTCTTTGGCCCTTAAAGTATGGATGCCGTAGCAGGCCTCCTGGGGAATTTGCCTTTCACCCAGCAAATCTTTTTCTACCCGGTAGGACACTTCAACCCAACACCCTTTTTGATATTGTCGCATAACTACCCGGTGCGGCGGTCGTCCCCCGTCGCTCCGTGCTACGGGCCGGACGAAACATCGGCTTGCTTCGGAGCTAACCTGGCAGCGCCGTGTTTCGTATCCGGCCCTCCGCAAGGTCGCTCCTTAAGGGACGACCGCCGCCGCTTCGTTTCTGATCTTGCGACAGTACATTTTTTAAAATGTGTTACCTGCGGGACACCAGGGCGCTTTTTACCTGCACACCCCTGATACCACCCAGTTTTCCCGTCATAGCCCCGATTTCGTCGGTAGTGCCGTCAACAATCAGGGCGATGACCGAAAGGTTCTTTTCGCGGTAAGGTATGCCCATGCGCCCCACAATAATCTCCGCATATTCCCCCAGGATGCTGTTGATTTTGCCCGCAGCATGCTGGCGGTCTTCGACCAGGATGCCGACCACCCCGATGCGCCTTTCCACACCTTCACCTCCCAGCGCTGTAGTTTAAACGTCGCTTCGATCCCTGCGCAAACGAGCACTCCCACGCCCTTTTTGCGGGTGATTGGAGCAAACAAAAAAGCCTGCCTTTCTCCCACGAAAAGCAGGCTGCTGCCCGGTTCTCCACTGCCCCCTTGAGTACAGGAAAGACCCTTTTCGCAGGGAAAGGCTGTTATGCCGTTTTTACACCCCTCCGGGTAAGCCATCAAAGCCCATCCGTCAGGGTTAGTAAAATTATACTCCCGGGAAAGCCATTTGACAACAATAATTTTTATCCCGCTTCCACAAACTGTTCAAGGAAATCTGGAACTATCTACTGTCACGGGTTTACAAAAGTATACATAGTGGAGGCCAGAATGGAAAACCTATTTTGGGGAGGTGGCAAGAAGATGGCATATCTCACCATTCATCTGGAACCGGTGATTAACGAACGGGCAATAGAACAGCTGCAGTCTACTTTAAACGACCTGGGAGAAGATGACGAGCTCGATATCGTTATGGAAGCTGCCGACGCCCACCAGGCCGACCGGGTTACGAAAATCCTGGCAACAGCCGGTTTTGACTACCAGCCCCGGGGCAGCCATGACGGCAGGCGCTATCATATCAGTGCCCGCCGTAAGGTGAAGTAGGCAAATTATTCAGTTCTTTCCACCTTTGCAGCTCTTGCAGGGTTTCCCGGGGACGGCCCTGCCAGAGGGCAAAGGAGAGCAAAACCAGAAGGGTACCACAGACCAGGGGAAAATACTGGATAGAGCCGCCCAGGAAACCGCGGCCGGCAGCCATAGCCGCACCGTAGAGACCAAGTCCGGGAATCACCACTCCGTAGTTGGCCATACCCAGTTCCATCATCGTGCCGGCCAGAGCCAGAAGGCCGGCCAGCCATTTAAGCCAGTACCATAAACCCAAAAGCGGCACCACGATTTCCCCGACCGCACCGAGGAGAACAAGATATCGCCCCAGGAAGGAAAACCGCACGAACAGGGCATACTTTTCCACCTTCAGGGCATAGAAATCACCCAGGAGAAAAAATACCTCCCGCCAGGCTTTTAACTTCTGCCACAGGTTTAAGGTCGGAGTGATCACCGGCAGGGAATCCAGGGGGTGTGTTCGCGCGGGGTAAAGGCAGCTTAAAAGCTCCGGGACCAGAGCCAGACCACAAGCAGCAACCGCCACCGGCCACTGCCTGGCTGGAAGTGACAACGGCAAGCAGACCACAGCCAGGTATGTTACAGCAAAGAGCAGGCTGTGCAGCAGGCGCCAGCAGGGCGCCCAGAGGGGCAACAGGCAAAGCCAGAGCATGGGTATGATCATCGCCACCAGTTCACCAGCGCCGGAACCCCGTACGAAAAAACCCGTGACGACGGCCCAGCACAAAGTAGTAACCCAGGCAACGGGTGAACGATAATAAGTAGCAAAGAAATGGACACCGGAAAAAAGGTGGTATGCTGCCAAAACGGCAATAACCAGTATCACAGCGGCTGTTGCGTGTAGAAACAAGGCCTGGCCGCTCACCCTGAAGATTACCGCCGCAGTAACCACCGCCCCCAGGCAGGAGCCCCCCAAAAAGTACGCTTGCCGTATACGCCCTGCCCGCCAGGCGGTATAGTACCCCAGGAGCATAAACAGCAGTGGGTGGTATAAACTATGACCGGTCAATACCGACGGGACGGCTATGACTGCTCCCTCCAGAAGAGTTATGGCAGGCAACCCGCCCCCACCGGACCGATGGAAAACTTTTGTGCGGGTAGACAAAACATTCACCTCCACCTATCATATGCTATTCCACAGGTGGGTCTCAATTCCTGCTCCGGCAACCGGTACCCATTCCTCCCGGCGTTACTTTTGTATATGCCGGAAGGAGCCGGGGCAAAAACGGCGAAAAGAATAAAACAGGTAACTTTGACGGGGGATTTTTATGCGCTGGCTCCTGAAAATCTGTCTAAACGGGCTGGCTTTAATGCTGGTCGATTTAATCGTACCGGGATTTCGTATCGAGGGCATCGGCCCGGCGGTACTCGCAGCCTTTGTACTGGGCCTGGTAAATACTTTTGTACGCCCCGTGCTTTTATTCTTTACCATGCCGCTAACGGTCATTACCCTGGGCCTGTTTATATTTGTCATCAACGCTGTAACCTTCACCATAACCTCCTGGCTGGTCCCCGGCTTTCATATTTACACCTTTGGCGGGGCCTTCTGGGGAGCTCTCCTGACCAGTGTGGCCGGATGGTTGATCAATCTTCTATTTGAAAGGTGACAATTTAATGATAAAATAGCAATAAGTCCCCGAGCAGGTTACGGGTGGCAGACCCGGGCAATTATACGGAGGTGGGAGCGGTGATCCGTGTGCATGTTAAGGGAATTGCTTACGATATGACGGGCAATCCCATTATCCTGCTGACCGACCAGGAGGAAGAAAGGGTGCTACCCATCTGGGTAGGATTGCTGGAAGCTCACTCCATTGCCGTAGCCCTGGGGCAGGTAACCGTACCCCGTCCCCTGACCCACGACCTTTTTAAATCGGCTTGTGAGGCCATGGGTGCCCGCATTTCACAGGTGGTTATCACCGACTTGAAGGATAGCACTTTTTATGCAGAAGTACACCTGGCACTACCCGAACATGGTCTGGTGCTGGACGCCCGCCCCAGTGACGCCGTAGCCCTGGCTTTACGGGCATCAGCACCGGTATATGTTACTGACAAACTTACGGAGCATATGCTTTTAATAAAAGATCTGTTCGACGAGGAGACGCGTGCAGAATTGGAAAAAATGTTTGATGTTGCGAGGGAATACAAAAAATCTCTTCATTAAGAGTAACTTCATTAAGATAGTTGATAAGCTAAAAAACCCTTCTTACCACCGGAGAAGGGTTTTTTACATTTTTTTATCCTGGCTGTACAAGGTTAGTGGTTTGCGAACGGGGCAAAATATCACTAAAAATAAACACTAACAATAAAAACAAACAGGATGGAAGAAACAGGAGGTGGCCCATGACCAGACCTTATATGCCCGGGGACAATGGTTATAAAAGACCCGAAACCATTGCAGACCTCCACCGTCCGCCGGGGTCTCCTCAACCAAGGGAGATTAAATCCCAAAAAGCACAGCTGGAAAGCGTCCACCGCCACGGAACAAACAAGGCGGTAAAATGGAAGATCTCCTATAAGACAGGGCGGAAACCAGAACCCAGGTAATGCCAGCCTTCCTTCACTCTTTCAAGCGGCCGGGGGCAACCCGGCCTTTAACAGTGGCACCAGCCCGACGTCCCCGTCTCTGCTCTCTTTGCAGGCGTACGGCATACCGGATGAGCAAGCGATATACCTTTTCCACCATCGCCGGCTCGACACCTTTCATCCGGGCCAGGCACCGGACCCTGGCCAGCACCCGGGACTCACGGTGGGGATCACGCACCGGACTGCAGATACCCTTCTTCACTCTCCCGATCCGGGCTACCAGGGTGCTGCGCATGGCCAGCAACTCCACTATTTGTTCATCCACCTTATCGACGGCTGCCCGCAGCTCTTCAATTTCCTCCCCTTGCACCCGGGATAGGGGCCCGGCCAGCTCAGTGAACTCCACCGCTGAACTACCGGGTACGTTGCCGGCAGGCCGTTTAACTTTATCGACCGGGACAGGAGAATGCTCAAGTTGGCTTGAGTCCGCAGGATAGGAGCCCAGCACTCTTAAATCCGCCCGGGAAGCAACTGCTTTTAAAGCATCCTGTACCTGTTCATCAAAGCGGTGACCTTGCAGGTCGATGAAAAAAAGGTATTCCCCCAGCCGGCGCCTGGAAGGACGGGATTCGATACGCGTCAGGTTTATGCCCCTGGCGGCAAACTCCCCCAGTACTTCATGCAGGGCACCCGGACGGTGAGCCACGGAAACAATTATGGTTGTTTTACAGTCTGTCGCCCACCCGCCGTCCTCATGACCCACCACGATAAACCGGGTGGCGTTGCCGGAGCAGTCATTTATTTTTTCGATCAGTACCTCCAACCCGTACTCCCGGGCAGCAGTTACAGGGCCAACAGCTGCCCAGGGAGCACCGGTGGAAGCCACCAGGTGCACGGCAGCGGCCGTGCTGGCGGTTTCCACCACCTGAGCTCCGGGCAGGTGTGCGGAAATGAACTCCCGGCACTGGGCAAGGGCATGGGGATGGGAAAGCACTTTTTCAACCTTCTGCAGCGGTACTCCCGGTGGAACCATAAGGCAGTGAACCACCGGCAGGATGATCTCCCCCTTGATGCGCAGATCCGTAAAGGTATGGGCAAGCAGATCCTGAGTCTGGTTAACCGCCCCTTCACTGGAGTTCTCCAGCGGTACTACCGCTTCGGTCACTTCCCCCCTTACCACCGCCGCAAGAACTTCGTAGATGGACGGCAGGGCTACCATTTGCGCATTCACTACCGCCTGCCGGGCCAGGTATTGCCTGACCGCCAGTTCCGAAAAAGTACCGCATGGTCCAAGATACCCGATCTTTCTAACCATAGCTATGCTCCCGCTCCTCTCCGTTCAAGCCGCCCGCCCCACGGCAGCAGCCACCGCCCGCAATTCCTCCATCAGGGAAGCGAACTGGGCCGGAGTGAGGGACTGGGGACCGTCACAAAGGGCCCTGGTGGGTTCGGGGTGTACCTCAATCAACAGACCATCGGCACCGGCAGCCACCGCCGCCCTGGCCATAGGCCCCACCAGCCGGCGGTCCCCCGTAGCATGGCTGGGATCCACAATCACAGGCAGGTGGCTTAACGATTTCACAAGCGGCACGGCACTCAAGTCCAGGGTATTACGGGTGGACTGCTCAAAGGTGCGGATACCTCGCTCGCACAGGATTACCTGACCGTTGCCTTCACACATGATGTATTCGGCAGCCATCAACCATTCCTCCACCGTAGCCGAAAGACCGCGTTTCAGCAGTACCGGCTTCCCTGAGCGGCCAACCATTTGCAGGAGGCGGAAATTTTGCATATTTCTCGCCCCTACCTGGAGCATATCTACATACTGGACGGCCAGTTGCAAACTGTACTCATCCACCACTTCGGTAACCGTAGCCAGGCCGGTCTGGCGGGCCACTTCCGCCAGCAGTTTCAGGCCCTCTTCCTCCAGTCCCCGGAAGCTGTAGGGAGAAGTACGTGGTTTGAAAGCCCCGCCCCGCAGAATAGCCGCACCCGCCTGCTTCACCGTACGGGCTGCCTCGAACAACTGCTCCCGGCTTTCCACGGCACAGGGTCCGGCCATAACCACCAGCTGGCTGCCACCAACAGAGACCCGACCCACCCGGACAACGGTGTCCTCCTCCCTGGCCTCCCGGCTGACCAGCTTGTAAGGCTTCATAATGGGGACTATCTTCTCCACTCCGGGCATGGTTTCCAGTCCCAGGGAATCAAGCACGCCCCGGTCGCCCACCGCGCCAATTACAATCCGTTTGACCCCGTAAATTGGGTGGGCGGAGAAACCGGACTCCTCCAAACGCATGATTACCGCCTCGACCTGCTCGACGGAAGCCCGCCTGTCCATTACCACTACCATTATTAATCCCTCCCGGTGATTTTTAAAAATAAAAATCCGCAGCTTCGTCTCAGGGGACGAAAGCTGCGGACTTCCGCGGTACCACCCCAATTGGCCGGAACAACCCGGCCCCCTCGACAGGGTACGGGAAAGACATCCCCGCAGTAACGGGAAAATAAAAGCTTCTCGTACCTTTAGGGACGAGAAGCCAGTGCTTTCCGCGTTACCACCCTACTTGACCGTAAAAACGGCCCACCTCAACACAGGGTACGGGAATGTGTCTTTCCGATACCCCCTTCCCTGTAACGTGGGAAGACTACGGCACAGCCTACTTGCCTTCGAAAAAGGTTTCAGCCTGCATCTCCGGGGAGAACTTCAACCGGTCATGCTCTGGAGGCGCTTCCAGTCGCCGACGCCTCCTCCCTGGAGAGCTGTATCCGGCCTACTTTTCCCCTTCATTGATTTTGGGATATAATTTAAGCTTTATTATAAAAGAAAATCTCCAGCAGCGCAAGGGGCCCGGCTGTCCTTTTTGTCATTGTACTTGCCTGCCGTTTTTGACGTAAACTGTACCACGAGCGCTTACTAAAGTTTTAGATGGTTGTTTTCTTCTAAATAAAAGCCGGCTTGATGGCATCCAGAACTTTCTGCACCCTGGAGGGCGCGTCCGGATGTCCCCGGTTGACCGCATCCCATGCCAGCTCCACATCCAAAGCCAGGTCCCGGTCCAAACGGCCGGCGATGAACAGGTAAGAGGACAATCGACGTTCCAGCTGGATCTTGAGCCTTTCGTGGAGAGGCTTTTGCAGGTAATCTTCAATAGTTTTTAAAATGGCAGGTTTATCGCCGGGCAACTGTCCTTCTATTTCCCATAAGAGGTTGCACATCTGGTCGCTGACCAGGTAGGCATGACAGTCCAGGTGTTCCACAAACAGGGCGATTTCCTCCACCACTTCATCTTCTGTAAGCAGTTCAAATTCCCCGGACCCTATTCTCTCGTACAGGGGGGTACCCTGGCGTGGAACGAGGGTTCTCAGGCGGATGAAATCCGGATCAATTTCATTTAAAACCCGTGCGGATTCGAGGGCATGTTTTCTCGACCATTTCTTTCCACCCAGGCCGGGCATGTAATATTCGCTCAACTCGATGCCGGCTCCCCTGGTTTTTTGCCCGGCCAAAACATGCTCGGCCGCCGTGGCTCCTTTTTTAATAAAAGCCAGCACTTCATCACAGCCTGATTCAAGCCCGATATGCAACCGGGTAAGACCGGCCTCGCGCAACCTTTTCAAATCTTCCGGGGACTTTCTGGCAATGGTTTTCGATCTGGCATAGGAGGTTATGCGCTCAATGGTGGGGAAAGATTCCTTCAAGTAACACAGGATCTCCACCAGGTCGGCAGTCCTGATTTGCGGTGCATTGGCGTCCTGGAGAAAGACGGTTCTTGCCCCGGAGGAAAGCCACTGGACAACATTGAACAGGCTCTCCAACCTCCGCTCCACAATTTCGGAATTGTTGTAAGCCCTGCTGTAGAGTGCGGGGTTCTCGTTGATGAAGGCGCCGACCGCCTCCTGCCCGATGACGCCCCGGAAACCGAACCGCCAGGAAACAGCTTTGATTTCCCCGGCCAGAGCTTTAACCGTATCAATGTCGGCTTTAATCTCTTCCACGCCCCGCAGGCTGTAGGTTTTGTTCTTGTATGTACGGCAGAACTCGCAGCGGTTCCAGGGACAGTTTCTGGTGACACGAACGAGCAGCGAGCGGTCTTTCCCCTCGCTGGGAGGTCTTATGGGTCCCATTTCGTGATACCCTTTACCGTGCTGCAGGATTGCAGATAACATGGTCTCCACCGCCTTCAGCCCAAAAACTTCTATCCAAATCCTTAACCGACGACCCCTGCGGATTTCAAAGCTTCAATGTCGTCTTCCCGGTAGCCCAGGCGGCGCAGGACTTCGGCTGTATGCTCTCCCGCTCCCGGGGCGGGAAAATCGGCTTCTGCCTCCACGCCACGAAACTTGAAGGGCTGGGCAACCGTGGTTATACTCCCTTCCCCGGTCGGAAGCTCCACAAACAAGTTCCTGGCCTTAATCTGGGGATGCTCCGGCACCTCGCTGACATCCAGGACCGGTTCGATGCAGGTATCCACGGAACCAAAGAGTTCCATAATTTCCGAAAGCGTTTTACTGCTGAAGAACTCCTGAACCGCGTGCCGTGCTTCTTCGTCCTCCCTGTACTGCAGGGACAACAGGTCCGGCCTGCCTGCAACATGACAAAAATTCTCCCAGAACCTGGCTTCAAGATTGCCCACACTGATATATCGACCGTCCCCGGTAGCGTACACATTGTAGCATACCCGCCCACCGTTGAGCTCCTCCGTACCACGGTGTGGTTCACCTGCTCCCGCCAGGTACCGCGTCAGGTAAAGCGTCATCCACGATACCACCGTATCGGTTAGAGCCACATCCACGTAAGCGCCACGGCCCGTCATAATGCTCTTTACGCAGGCCGCCAGGATACCGACCGCCGCCATCAACCCGCCGCTCAGGTCGGCCACCTGAACGCCGGGCAAAACGGGGGGACCTGCCCGGTGTCCGGTCAAGCCCAGGGCACCGGCAATAGCCATATAGTTGATGTCATGGCCCGGACGCCGGCTGTAAGGGCCGTCCTGACCGTAACCGCTCAAGGAACAGAAAACCAGCCGCGGATTTTCAGCAGACAAAACATCGTAACCCAACCCCAGACGTTCCATTACTCCAGGCCTGAAGCTCTCAATCAGGACATCATATTCCCGCACCAAACGCAGAAATATCTCCCGCCCCCGGGGAACTTTAAGGTTCAAGCGCATGGACTTCTTATTACGATTCACGGCGTGAAACCATACACTTTCGCTCCTCAAACGGGGCCCCATTTCGCGCATGTAGTCCCCCATGGCCGGATCCTCAATCTTGAGCACCTCGGCACCCAGATCCGCCAGGATCATCGTGGCATAGGGACCCGGGAGCAACCTTGTCAAATCCAGAACTTTTACCTTTTCCAGAACCCTGTACACCAGACCGTACACCCCCGCCTTCTTTAAAGTAATTGCTTGACAAAAATTATACCAGAAGCAACACTGTTGTGGTAATATTTAGATTAGTTGAAACAGCCGCAGCCACGACAAGGAGGAATCTTGTAAATCATGGAAAGCCTTATTCCCTTTTTCAACCCCCGGTCCATAGCTCTTATCGGCGTCTCAACCAGAACGGGCCTGCAGGCCTTTAACATACTGGACCAGGTTCTGGCCGGCGGCTACCAGGGTCGCATTTATCCCGTAAACCCCAGGGGAGGGACCATATCAGGCCTGCAGGTTTACCGGTCGGTCGGTGAAATCCCCGAAACACCCGACCTGGCCGTAATCTCCACCCCCCGCACGGCAGTACCGGACGTGGTCAGGGAATGCGCGGCCAGGGGTATTAAAGCCATAATCATCATTACCCAGGGTTTTGCCGATGCCGATGAATGGGGGAGACAAAAGCAGCAGGAATTGCTGGAGATTATACGGGATACCGGGACCCGCATTGTGGGACCGAACACCATCGGTGTTATAAACCTTTATGAGAACCTGAATACTTCTTTCATTGGCTTCCTGCGGCAGAAGGCCGATACTGCTGTGATCTGCCAGTCAGGTATCTTTTTGCTGGGTGCGCCCGACTTCACAGCGGGCATCGGTCTGGGAGTTGATATCGGCAACGCAGCCGATGTTGGTTTTACCGAATGCCTGGCCTACCTGGGACAAGAACCCCGCGTGAAGGTTATCAACCTGCACATGGAAGGCATCAAAGACGGCCTCCAGTTCACCGAAGTTGCACGCCGGGTGACCAGGGTAAAACCGGTACTCTGTTTGAAAACCGGTTACAGCGAGGCGGGTGCCCGGGCTGCAAGTTCTCATAGCGGGTCTCTGGCCGGTGAGGATCATGTTTTTAGCGCCGCCTTTAAAAAATGCGGCCTTATGAGAGTACGCGATGTGGAGGAGATGTATTACTTAAATAAAACCTTCCTCACATATTCGTCCATGCCGGGCCGGCGTATAGCCATGGTGACCATCAGTGGAGGGGCGGGCATCATGGCTGTGGACGCCTGCAGTTCCCACGGACTGGAACTGGCTGAGTTCAGCGAAAAAACCAGGCAAAAACTGGCCGCCCTTTTCCCCACCTGGATGGAAGTAAATAACCCGGCGGATATCTGGCCGGCAGGGATGGCAAGGGGATACCTGGATGTCCTGGAAGCGAGCCTGGATGCGATACTGGACGACCCGGGTGTGGATGCGGTTCTGGTAAACAGCCCGGCTTACCTGGAGCCCGGAGAAGACCCGCGCATGGATATTTCCTCCACCATTAACAAGATGGCTTCCAGGTACCCGGAGAAACCTGTTGCCCTGTGGATCTTTGGCGCTTACCGCCCGGAACTGGCAGCCAGATTGGAAAAAGAAAACCGGGTAGTGGTTTACCCTTCCCCGGAACGGGCCATGTCTTCTCTGGCGGCTTTATACCGTTACCTGCATGAAATTAAAAACCGTGACCCTCTTCACCCCCCGTTTTTCAGCGATTTCCAGGAGGAGCGCATCGAGGCGATCCTGGAAAGGGCTGCCAGAGAAGGACTCAAAAATCTGAACGAAACCGCCCTGGAAATTCTAGCGGCCTGTGGGATCCCGGTACTCCCTTCCGCAGTAGCTCAGAACGTTGAAGAGGCCGTAAAAATAGCGGAATCTATGGGTTACCCCGTGGTCATGAAAATTGTAAGCCCGCAGATCTCCCACAAATCGGACGTGGGAGGAGTGAGGATTAATTTGAACGGTGTCCGGGCGGTAAAAGAAGCCTGGGATGAAATAATGGAATCAGTTTCTGCCCGGTTACCCTCCGCCACCATCAAAGGAGTACTCATCCAGCCCTACAGGCCCGCCGGGGTGGAAGTACTCCTGGGCTGCAAGCGCGATCCCTCCTTCGGACCGGTTCTGGTCTTTGGCCTGGGGGGAATTTATACCGAGCTTTTCCGGGACGTTTCCTTTGCTCTCGCGCCATTGAACCGGGAAGAAGCCCTGGATATGATCAGAGAAACCAGAGTCTTCCGCTTACTCCAGGGGTACCGGGGCCGACCCCCGGCAGATACCGGAACCCTGGTCGAATGCCTCCTGCGCCTCAGCCAGCTGGTTACCCTGCGGAGTGAAATTATGGAAATAGACATCAACCCCCTTTTAGCCGGCCCGCAGGGAGCCGTGGCCGTAGACGCACGCATAGCCCTTGAGTGAAATCCCCGCCCACATCAACCTCAAAGTCGGGGAAAAGACCGGGCTTGATTATGTAAAACCGGAAACATCCCTGAAATAAACGAAAACCTTCCCTACCAGGAAGGTTTTTCGTTTCAGAGGACCAGGCAAACAGAGTCCCGATATGATTGAGAACCACGCTCTATCAAGCCAGAGGCTCTAAAACATAACACCAGAAGCTTCAGTCAGGCGCTGATCACACACCTGTCTTCGCCGGAAAGGATAAACTTGCGGTGCAGCGCACGAACGGCCCTGGTAACCTCGTGTGCTTTAATAATGCAGGAGATTTTAATCTCCGAGGTGGCAATCATCTCCAGGTTGATGTTTTCCCGGGCAAGCGCTTCAAACATCAGGGCGGCCACTCCCGGGTTGGTTGCA
>NZ_JBNATZ010000042.1:0-15317 GCF_049701015.1 Desulfofundulus sp. | reverse complement strand
AGCTGGGTGGTACCGGGGCTAATTACCGCACCCAGGCGCAGACAGGCCAGGTTGATCTCCCACCACTCAATCAAACGGGGCAGGATGACCACCACCACATCGCCGTATTTCACCCCCTGTTCGCGGAGAACATTGGCTGCCCGCCTGGAAGCCCTTGAAAAGTCAAAAAAGGTCTTACGTACCTCGTTGCCTTCATCATCAACCCAGAGCATCGCCAGCTTATTGGGATCTCGGGCCCACTTATCAATAACATCCCGGGCAAAATTAAAATATTCGGGCTTCTCCCATTTAAACTCCGCACGGGTCTTATCGTAATCCACCATGTTGTGCTGGCTCAATTTTGCTTCCTCCCTTTAATGGATTGCCGGCCTCGTACCGGGGTATTCCCCTTTTTTATGGAGCAGGACGGAATTGGCCCTCTATGGAAGGGCACCGGGACCAATCCCGCGACCCTACTCCCGCGAAGAATTGTGCCACTAAAACTGCTCAGAACCATCCAGCCGCAACTCGCTTTTAAGCTCCCTTTTTCACCCCCTTCCGTTGATTGTGAATATTCCACCATGCAAAAATTAAACCATTATTCTGACTTTTGCCAAACAGGTGACTGGTCAACAAAAGGGGACTAATATCAGTAAACATGCTTATAAAATTTACATGGGTAACGGCCAGAATTGATGAGTCATATCCTGAGACGAGTTGTCGGCATGTAAACTTTAAAAGACATGTTTTTGAGTGTATTCAGGAACAAAGGGGTTAAGTCTGTGCCTTTTTGGCCGCTACTATGGCCTTAACCTTCTCCACAGCACCGATATCTTCAAGACCGGTAATATCTCCCTTTATTTCCCCACCGACAACAATTTCCTTGAGCAACCTGCGCATAATCTTGCCACTGGGAGTTTTGGGCATGACCGGAGTAAAGTAAATGGCAGCAGGAGCAGCAATTTTACCAATATTTTCGATAACCTTATTCTTAATAGCCCGTTCCCTTTCAGGACCGGGTTCATATCCCTGACGGAGAGTTACAAAAGCTACGGGAACCAATCCTTTAATGGGGTCCGGAACACCAATCACCGCCGCTTCGGCCACCCCCTCGCACTCAATGATGGCACTCTCCATTTCCATGGTGGAAAGGCGGTGACCGGCCACGTTAAAGACGTCATCAATCCGTCCGGTAACCCAGAAATGACCGTCTCTATCCTTAATAGCTGCATCATTGGTAAAATAGCAACCTTCCACCTGCCTGAAGTATTCCCTAATATACCTTTCCGGCTCCCTCCAGAGAGTGCGGACCATCATGGGAATAGGACGGGTGATGATGAGATTACCTGGCGTTTCAGGAGGCACAGATTTGCCATCCTCGTCCACCACATCCAGTTGAGCACCGAGAAACTGGGTACCACAGGAACCAGGTTTCATCGGGGTCACCCAGGCTGCACCTGCCAGGGGGCAACCTGCAGTTTCCGTCTGACCCCAGGTGTTATTGATATAAATGCGCTCCCGGCCGAGCTTCTCGTAGGCCCAGTGCCAGGCTTCCGGGTTAAACGGTTCTCCCACCAGAGAGAGAACATCCAGGCAGGAAATATCATAAGGCTCCATCCAGCTCTCCCCATACCGCATGAGCATACGGATAGCAGTAGGTGCAGTGAAAAGCTTGTTCACCCGGTACCTGTCAATGATCTGGTAGAACCGGTCAGGTTTTGGGTAATCCAGAGCTCCCTCGTAAAAGATGGTGGTCACCCCGTTTGACAAAGCACCTGCAATCCCCCAGATATGCATGGTCAGCCAGCCTATGTCGGCCGTACACCAGAACATGTCGTTGGGATGATGGTCCATGTGGAATTTAGCGTAAACATAATTGTTCACCACAAAAGCCACGCTGGAATGAACTATGCCCTTTGGTTTACCGGTCGTGCCGCTGGTATAAAATACAAGTCCCGGTTCATTGGCTTCCATGGGTTCCGGCGGACATTCCGGGTGCGCCCTGGACATCAATTCATGCCACCAGTAATCCTGTCCTTCCTTCATATTAATTTCACTACCGGTACGTTTCACCACCACTACGGCCTTAATGCTTTCTATTCCATGGATCGCTTCATCCACTCTGGACTTTAACGGAATTTCCCGGCCGCGACGATAACCACCGTCAGCAGTGATTATTACCTGAGGCTCATAATTAATCAGCCGGTCCCTCAGGGCACGCACGGAAAACCCGGAAAAAATGGTATTGAAAAGCACCCCCAGGCGGTAGCAGGCCAGCACGGCTATGACCGTTTCAGCCAGATTGGGCAGGAAAATGGCCACTCGATCTCCTTTTTGCAGGCCAAAACTCTTCAGAATATTGGCAAATTTACAGACCTGAGTATACAACATCCGGTAGCTATAGAATTTAGTCTGATAATCTTCCCCTTCCCAGATCAGAGCCAGTTTGTTATCGGCACCCTGTTCCAGATGACGGTCGATAAGGTTGTAGCAGGGGTTGGTTACACCCCCGGTAAAAAATTTGAAATAAGGCATCTTCCCCTCCATGACCTTTTCCCAGGGTTTGATCCAGTATAGTTCGCTGGCCACATCTGCCCAAAAGCCCTCCGGGTCTTCCCATGATCTGCGAAGCAGGGCATTAAATGCATCCACACTGCCCAAAACCGACTTTTTGACTTTCTCGGGATCGGGATAGTAGAGCTTGCTCTCCTTAATCATCTTCAATTCTTCCGCTTTTACTTCCGCCATTTTAACATACCCCCTGCTGGTTTCTTTTGCCCGAAAAGCCTCCGGCCGGAGAAGGACCTCCACCAAATCAGATTCACCTCCTGCTCACAAAAAGTGATTCTCCGACCGGAAGCCGGGTACTCGAGACCTAACACCCTTTACCTTCCCACCACTTGCTTAACGGATCATGAAGGATAAACCTCCCACCGGAGTCCCGCCGCACCTGCCCAATCCGTACGAGTTCCTGAAGTATTTGTTCAGTTAACTCTTCCTCAAGGCCCAGGTGTTCTGCAAGTTCGCAAGCACTCCCAGAGGCATGCGCGAGCATCCGGATAATGGCGTCCCTGGCAGCTCTCTTCTGACGCCGGGTCAAAGGACCTCCAGGTGGTACGGTTCGTTCCCGAACATTTCGAATCATCACTCCACTTACCTGCCTTCAACACCCCAGCGCCCGGGCAATAACCAAACGCTGGATCTCTGAAGTACCCTCCCCAATCTCCAACAGTTTCGCATCCCGCAGGTATCGCTCGACCGGAAATTCCTTCATGTAACCGTACCCACCATGAATTTGAATGGCCTCGAGAGCAGCCCGTGTGGCCATCTCAGAAGCAAAAAGCTTGATCATGGATGCTTCCTTGGTACAGGGCCTGCCCTGATCCCGTAACCAGGCAACTTTCAGGTACATATTCCTGGCGAGTTCAATGTTGGTAGCTATATCGGCCAGCTTGAAGGAGATAGCCTGGAATTTGGAAATACTCTGTCCAAACTGTACCCTCTGCCGGGCATAGGTCAGGGCGGAATCCAAACAGGCCTGGGCAATACCCACAGCCATGGCTGCAATAGCAATGCGCCCGCCATCAAGTACCTGCAAAAACTGTTTAAAGCCATGGTTTAACTGACCCAATAGATTTTCTCTGGGTACCCGCACATTGTCAAAAAACAGCTCTGTGGTATTTGACCCGGAGAGTCCCATTTTTTCATAACCAGCTCTAATGATTAAGCCAGGAGCATCGGTGGGTATAATGAAGGCGCTGATACCCTTTTTCCCCCTGCTCCGGTCGGTAACGGCTGTAACGGTCACAAAGCGGGCATAGCTGGCATTGGTAATAAAACACTTGGAGCCATTGATTACCCATTCATCTCCCTGAAGCACGGCTGTGGTCTGCGTACCGCCGGCATCAGAACCTGCATTGGGCTCAGTGAGCCCGAAGGCTCCCAAACACTCCCCCCGGCACAGGGGAGTAAGATATTTTTCTTTCTGTTCCGGAGTGCCAAATAGATAGATGGGCATACAACCCAGAGAAATGTGCGCCTCATAAGTAAGCCCCGTCGACGCGCAGGCCCGGGTTATCTCTTCCAGGGCGAGACAGTAACTGACATAATCCGCCCCGGCACCACCATATTCCTCGGGAAAGGGCAACCCCATGAGATCCATTTGGGCAAGCTTTTGTATAATATCCATGGGAAACTGTCCGCTGCGGTCAATTTCCTTTGCCCTGGGAAGTATCTCTTTTTGCGCAAAATCCCGCACCACTTCACGGATCAACTGCTGATCCCTGGTGAGGTCAAAATCCATAATTCACCCCTCCCGGATTGTACTGGTCCTGTTGCCCCCAGAAAAGGTGACAGGCAGGTAAAGAAACTCACCCCTTTCTGGCCCGATTTTGTCACCCCGGAATCTAGGCAATAGCAAATTTACCGTAACCAGCCGGTTTTTGAGTGCCAATAACCAGAAAATGGGGGTGAGGATACAAAATTAAAGCCCCAACAGCAACGTTTTTCTTTTTTAAACCGGGGGGGCGTCACCAGGCTTAACACCTGCCAGAACTTTAACAAGGTCTGGCGCGCCGGCACTTAACCGGGAGGAAAATTAAAGAGCTGGAAAGACTAAAAAGATTTCATAAGCAGGTGTTTATTGTTATTGACATTAAATTAATGAATATTTAATCAACTTTTTATAAAGACCGGGCCGGGATATGCCAAGCAATTGCGCGGCCCGGGCCTTATTCCCCTTACTCTCATACAGGGCCTGCAAAACTACTGCTTTTTCCACATCTTCCATAATTTGAGCCAGGGTTCTCCCCTGTTTGAAGGCTACCGCAGCATGACCAAGTAACCCCTTTTCATCACAAAGCTGGCGTTCTACTGCCAGTGCCCCCAGGTGAGCAGGTAAATGCTCCGGTTGAATAATTTCTTCCTTGTCCACAAGGTTGAAGGCGCGCTCCAAACAATTTTCCAGTTCACGTACATTTCCAGGCCAGGGATACTGTAAAAAGGCATTCATCACCTCCGGAGCCACTCCAGTTATACCTGCTCCAAAAGAATGGTTGAACTTCTGGATAAATGTATCCACCAGCAGGGGAATATCTTCCTTGCGTTCCCTCAAAGGAGGAATATGCAAATTAACCACGTTCAGGCGATAAAAAAGATCATCTCGAAATTTTTTATATTTAACAAGTTGTTCAAGGTTCACATTCGTGGCGGCAATCACCCGGACATCTACCAGGATAGTTCTCGTGCTGCCCAATTTCTGGATCTCACGTTCCTGCAGGAACCTCAACAACTTGGCTTGCATGGTACAGGATAGTTCGGCAACTTCATCCAAAAAAACCGTACCCCGGTGAGCCAGTTCAAGTTTCCCGGCCCGACCACCCCTACGGCTGCCGGTAAAAGCCCCCTCTTCATAACCAAAGAGCTCCGCCTCAACCAGAGTATCCGGAATAGCGGCGCAATTTATCTTCACAAACGGACCCGACCGCCGCAAGCTGGCTGCGTGCAAAGCCCGGGCAAAAAGTTCCTTCCCGGTACCACTCTCACCCGTAATGAGCACGCTGGAATTGCGAGGAGCTACCTTGAGCAGGGTTTCTTTGAGGTCAAGCATTTGGGGGCTCAGGCCGACGATATGATCTACCGTATAATACTCTTTTTTTTGCCTCCCGGAGGAGAGCTTTGAGGAGCATTCGCTCACTGTAAAACCACCCGCCCTCCCGAAAATTATGGACACCAGTCCAGCAGCTGGTGGCTAAAAGAAAGGGAATTTTTCAACTTCTCTTAATATTGTAACAACTACACCCCGGGGTGTAAACTTTAAAACCTTAAAAAAGCAGGGCCACCCTGTATTCGGAATGGCCCTGACATGCTTTTCAGGCTGTTTTTGCTTTTGCAAGATGGCGGCTCAAAGCTTCCTGATAGAGTTGTAAATATTCTACTGCGGAACGTGCCCAGGAAAAGTCCAGCTCCATAGCCCTTTTTATCAGTTGCTTCCACTCGTCCGGACGCTCCGTATACAGGGAAAGAGCCCGCTGGACGGCGTGGTACAATGCTTCCCCTTCATACTCCGAAAATACGAAACCATTTCCGGAACCGGTGGCAGGATTATAATCGTGAACCGTGTCGGCGAGCCCACCGGTAGCACGAACAATGGGAATAGTTCCGTAACGCATGGCAATCAATTGTCCCAGGCCACACGGCTCAAACCGGGAAGGCATCATGAACATATCGGCGCCGGCATAAATACGCTGGGCGAGGATGGCGTTAAAACCAATATACACACCAGCTTTTTCAGGGTAACGATTGTGAATATCCCTGAACATATCCTCATATCGCCGGTCGCCACTACCCAGCACTACAAACTGGATATCATGGGCAAGCAACCGGTCGGCAATTTGTGCAATAAGATCGAGCCCCTTTTGATCCACCAGACGGGAAATCATCCCCAGCACCGGAACATCTCTTACAGGCAGGTTCAGTTCTTTTTGCAGGGCGTATTTGTTTTCTTTTTTATTTTCAATAGTGTTTTGATCATAGTTCCGGTGAATACGAGGATCGGTTTTAGGATTGAACTCGTGGTAATTAATACCATTAACTATTCCATATAGATCCTGGGAGCGTTTACGCAGAAGGCCGTCCATCCGCTCTCCCAGCTCGGGACGCTGGATCTCGGCCGCATAAGTTTTACTGACCGTGTTAATCACATCTGTATAGAGAATTCCCATCTTCATGAAACTTACTGTACCGTAAAATTCAAGCAGCTCAGGAGTAAAATATTCATCCCCAACCCCCAGAAGCCTTAAGGTCTCCCTGGGAAAGTTGCCCTGATACTGGAGATTGTGAATGGTAAATACCGTAGCTATACGGTTGTAAAAAGGGTCGTGAGTATAGCGGACCCTCAGGAAAAATGGAATGGGGCCAGTCTGCCAGTCGTTGCAGTGAATAATATCCGGCTGCCAGTTGAGACGCGGCAACATCTCAAGCACTGCCCGGCAGAAGAAGGCAAAACGTTCGGCCTCGTCGGGAAACATATACATACCATCACGGTAAAAGTAGTGGTGATTATCCACCAGGTAGACCGGAATAATGCGGTGCTCACCCTGGTAATATGCCTCAATGGAGCTTTCCCGGATAATAGCCGTTTCAGCACGTCCATTGAAAAATACCGGAAAATCCATGCGGTAGGCCGCTTTTTCAATTCCCTTATAGTGAGGCATGGCTACCCGTACATCATTTCCGGGAGTATCACTATTCACAGTAGCCAGCGCCTTGGGCAGCGAACCCGCCACATCGGCCAAACCCCCCGTCTTGGCAAAAGGAACTACTTCAGAGGAAACCAGCAGAATTTTCAGTGGCCGATCAAACATACTGTACTGCCTCCCCTTTTTCCCCGGCATAGACCGGAGGCGGACAGAATACTTCCTGTTCCCGCATAATCTGTGCTGCCAGCTCAGGCGGCGTAGGGTTAATATAAAAACCCGTACCCAGTTCAAAACCGGCCATTATGGTGAGACGGGGCAGAATTTCCAAATGCCAGTGGTATTGAATCGTATCCGGCTCATTTACCGGCGCGGTGTGCAGGACCAGATTGAAAGGGGGACCACCTACACTGTGGCGTAAACGCAGCAGGGTGCTCTGCAGTACCCGGGCCAGGTCGGAAACCTGCTCCTCCCGGATACCGGCAAAGTCATGCTGGTGTTCCCGGGGAACAATCCAGGTTTCAAAGGGAAACCTGGAAGCAAAGGGAGCAAAACTGATAAATTTCTCTGTTTCAACAACCACTCTCTGCCGTTCGGCAAGCTCCTGGGCGACTACATCACAAAGAACACACCGGCCAGTGGACCAGGCGTAATGTTTAAAACCCTGCATTTCCTCCTCTATATCCACCGGAACCATGGGCGTGGCCAGTATCTGGGAGTGAGTGTGTTCCAGAGAAGCTCCGGCTGTCTGACCAAAGTTTTTGAAGATCTGGATGTATTTGAAACGGGTATCCCGCCGGAGATCCAGGGAACGCTGCTGCCAGGCCCAGATAACCTCCTCCAGCTGACGTACATCCAGGGCTTCCAGGGAAGCCTCATGTTCCGGAGCTTCCACCACCACCTCATGGGCACCCAGGCCATCCATAACATCGTAAACCCCATGACGGCGTACGCCCATTTGAGCTTCAATGCGTACCGCCGGGAATTTGTTCGGAACCACCCTTACCCACCAGCCCGGCGAATTCGGTGAAGTATCTCTTTCCCTGAAAGCCAGGACCTCAGGGGGTGTATCGCCTTCATGCCCGGGACACAGTGGACAGCGTCCGCCCTTCCTTTCATCTTGCGGTACCTTGAAGTCCGTGGGACGCTTAGCCCTCTCAGTAGCAATGATTACCCAGCGTTTCACCACTGGATCTTTTCTCCATTCGGGCACTTCCTTTCCTCCCCTCGCGAATTATATCTATATTTATGGCAACACTATTGCAACACGGCTCGTACCATATCTTCCATGGATGCCCCTTTATCCAGTCGTTCATCGATGGTAATGGATGTCACCACTCGCATGACTCCGTCGTTAAAGGGAGCCCGGTGCATTTTTTTCACTGCATCCAGCACCCGGTCCAATTCACCTTCTATAATAGTGGACATGGGTGTTACCTGATGCTTGAGACCGGGTTCCCCCTTCAGGACCTCGTAGCAATGGCTGATATAACTGCTGACACTGGGATCATCGGTCCCCATGGGCATGACACTTACTTCCACTATAGCCATGTTTCCTTTCACCCCTTATACGATAAACTCTAATCTAAAGTTACCGCAAAGGGTTTCTTTTTATACAATTAAACGGCAATATTTTCGCGGGGAGCAGGAAAGTGACGGTAAAAATCGAAATATGGTTTAGAGCAAGTAAAAGGGGTTGGGGAAAGTGTCCAGAGAATTAGTAAGCATTAAAGGTACCCGGGAGGGCCTGGTCATCCTGCTCGATCCCAATCGGGAATTTGAAGATCTCAAATTGCACTTAAAACGCAAAATGGAATCTGCCCGGGGGTTTTTCCGGGGTGCGCGCTTCACTGTATACGGGCAAACGATCACCCGCTACCAGCGCACCGAACTGGAAGATATTTGCCGCCAGCACGGGTTAATCCCCTCACCTGATATCCCCTGGCCCTTTGAAAGAAAGAAAGCCGCTTCCCCGGGAGAACCTGCCCGGCTGCTACACGGCACTTTGCGCTCGGGCCAGGAAATATGCCACCGGGGCAGTGTGGTAGTCGTGGGGAATGTCCACCCCGGAGCTCAGGTAATGGCCGGTGGCAGCGTCATTATTATGGGTAGCTGCCGGGGAACAATTCTTGCCGGGACGGGGGGTAACAAAAAAGCTACTATCACGGCCCTCACCTTCCAGCCAATCCGTTTATCCATTGCCGGGGTAACTGCAGATCCATCCAGCATCCCGCCAGGCACTCCCTTTCCACTGACTGCCAGACTGGAAAATGGCAGGATCATTTTCAACTCCTACCGCAGCAGAGCAACTCACCCTGTTTTTTAAACCTGTTCCTGGCTTAGAAGATAATGGGTGGCCAGCAGGCCCGCGGTAGACTTGGCATCACAGATTACCCCCTGCCAGACCATAGCCAGGGCTTCGTCCAGGGGTACCTTCACCACCTGGACGAATTCGTCTTCGTCCAGGCGCTGGTGCTCCTGACTTAAGTCCCGTGCCAGGAATAAATGCATTTTTTCACTGGTAAATCCAGGAGTGGAATAAAAGCTGCATAGCTCCTGCCAGCGTTCCGCCCTCAGCCCGGTTTCCTCCGCCAATTCCCTCCGTGCACATTGCAGAGGTTCCTCCCCACTTTCTATTTTACCGGCAGGTATTTCTAAAAGTTCCCTGCCTACAGGATAGCGGTACTGCCGGACCAGGAAAACCTCCTTCTTTTCACTCAAAGCCACTATGGCCACAGCCCCGGCATATTCCACCACTTCCCGTGTCCCGGTTCGACCATCGGGCAAGAGAACCGTATCTACCCGCAGGTTTAAGATTTTCCCCCTGTAAACCAGGCGTGAATCCAGCTTCTTTTCGACCAACCTGGACATTTTTTATCTCCTTCCCGGACATTTTTTTTAGAGTTTTAGATTACAGGAGCTTTTTCATCTTCCCCAGGACAAGACCAGGCAGTAAAGCGTAGTCCTCGGTAGGGAGGTGGCGGGGGGCTGAAGAATCAAAGAGAACATTCCCCGAGGGAGGAAACTCTTCATCTCCCAGCCATAGCACAAAGGTTACAGGTATTTTGGGTAAAACCGGGACAGTCACAGCCACATCCCCTATTTCTACCCGCCTCCCACCTAACATCTCCGCAGCCTGTACCAGAAGTTCCGGTTTACTCCCGAAAATCCCCACCAGGGGACGTACTGCACGGTTGTGAAAGGGACCTGCATATATAAATCCGCCGGGCAGTTCCTGGAAGGAGATAAACCGCCCTTCCACCCGGGCCGGACTGGCCTTGGCGAGATAATGAAGCAGGGTAATCTGTATTTCCCTGGGTACTTCTGCCCCGCCAGCCGCATCTGTAACCTCACCATCGGGATATTTTACCAGATAATGTAAGCCTAGAAATGGAACAATAAATTCCCCCCTCTCCGGCCGGTAAATAACAGCAGCGTTATAAGCCATGCTTTCCGGCTCCCGCAGAGCGAATTCCTCCTTTGCCTGCTGGTGGGCGGGTTCAAGGTTCATCCAGGCCAAGATAATCCCCTCCTGAAAAAAATATCCGAATTTCCGGTAAAAGTCGCCTGTAAAACAGGCTTCGTCGTCAAAACATGCTTTTCCTGCCCCAAAATGCATATCTGAAACTATTCTGTACAAGATCTAAGTGAGATACTTTTCTTTCGGGAGGTGTCCGGTTATGGACCTTGTACACTGGGAACCTTTTCACGAACTTCGCCACCAGATGAACCGGCTCTTCAACATTCCCTGGTTCCGTGGGGTACCGGCCTTCTGGGGCCCTGAAGGAATCAGTCCCCGGGTTGATATCTACCAGACGGATCAGGAGGTTGTAGCCACAGCAGAACTACCCGGCATAGCTTCCAAGGACGACCTTCAGGTAACTCTTACCGAAAACACCCTGAGCATTAAAGGAGAATTTAAGAGGGGTACCGAGGAAAAGCAGGAAGGTTACTATCACAGCGAACGCTATTACGGTACTTTCAGCCGCACTCTGCCGTTGCCTGTTGAAGTTAAACCGGAGCAGGCCCGTGCCAGCTATAAGAACGGTATTCTGGAAGTACGCATTCCGAAAAAAGAACCCGGCAGGGGGAATATCTACCGGGTAGACGTGCAGTAACAAACGAACCGTCTCAGTACCCCGCGGGAACCACAAACCCGGCAACAAAAGAGCCGGAGCCTGAAAGGGGGCTCCGGTTTCCCATTCATAGCCGTTATATACCCGTACATCGAAAAATAACCTGCCAATGCCCGGACCCAAGGGCTTTTTTTTTCTTACCAATTCGAGAAAGGATTTCCCATACTCAAAGAGAAATATTAAACATAGCAGAAACATAATGAAATGCCGAGTAAGGAGAGGGTTGATTTGACCGCCCGGGTTGGCATTCCCTCCTCATTGCTATCTTTTCTTTACTACCCGACCTGGAAGACCTTTTTCAGCGAACTTGGGGCTCAGGTAATCCCTTCCGGAAATACGACCAGGGAAATGCTTGATCTGGGAGTAAAGGAAGCCCTGGCCGATGCGTGTGTACCCATTAAACTATATTTCGGCCACGTGCAGTCCCTCATCGGAAAAGTGGATTATTTATTTATCCCACGGGTGGTTTGTTTAAACAAAGAGACAACATATTGCCCTAAATTCCTGGGATTACCCGATATGATCCGGAATTCTTTTAAAAAAATCCCACCGCTAATCGATATACGCCTGGATGTACGGGAAGGATGGAATGCCCTGTTAAAAGCCTACCAGCAGGCAGGACTCGCCCTGGGTGCAAGCAGGGGGACCATCGCCCTGGCCTACCGCAAGGCCATGGCTGTAGAAAGACGGTTTTTCTCCCTGTTGCAGGAAGGCTGGCAACCTCTCAAGGCCATGGAAATTTTAAACAAGGCCATCAGACCCCAAAAGCCAAAAGGCCGGCTGGTTTTGGCCGTCCTGGGTTACCCTTATCTCATTTATGATAGATACATCAGTGTGGACTTGCTGGGACGCTTAAAACAGATGGGTGTGGAAGTAATCACTATGGAAAACCTGCCGCCCCGGGTACTCTACAGGCAAAACGATAACCTGGATAAACGCCCGTTCTGGACCCTGGGAGACCTTGTATTGCGTGCTGCTCATTATCTTCTCCGGCATAGAAGGATCGACGGGATTATACACGTAACAGCCTTCGGCTGCGGCCCCGACTCAGTGGTGGGCAAGTTCCTGGAAATGGCTGCTCACGAGTGCCAGGCTGTCCCTTTTATGAGCCTCTCTATCGATGAGCACAGCGGTGAAGCCGGTATCACCACCCGGCTTGAAGCTTTTGTAGATATGGTCTGCCGGAGAAAAGAGGTGTATGTTTAGTGCCCAGAGTCACTTTCCCCCATGTAGCGGAATCCTATCGCAGCTTTAAAATGCTTATGGAAGATCTGGGTAATGAAGTCATTCTCCCTCCCCGCCCCAGCAAACACACTCTGGACCTCGGGGTACGCTACGCACCGGAATTTGCCTGCTTCCCGGTAAAAATACTCCTTGGCACTTATCTGGAAACCTGTCCGAAAGGTGTTGAGCTTATAGTAACAAGTGGCGGGGTGGGGCCTTGCCGTGCAGGCCATTACGCCCAGCTCCACAAAAAAATACTGCATTCCCTGGGTTATCCCGTAGATATTGTTGTTTTTGAGCCACCACGGCTGTATCCCCTGGATTTTTTACATAACATACAGCGATTGAATCCCCGGCGCATGTCTTACCGGGCTATTTACGAATGTATCCGGCGAGCCTGGCGTAAACTCCAGGCGCTGGATAATGTTGAAAAGTTGACCCACAAAATTCGCCCCAGGGAAACAGTCCGGGGTGCCACCACCCGCACCTACCGCCGGGTGCTGGAATGGATCGACAGGGCTTATAGCCTTTTAGAAATAGAAGAGGCTGAAAAAAGTGCCCTTGAAGAACTGCACAGGGTACCCCAGGACCCGGACCGCGATATCCTGCGAGTAGGTATCGTAGGCGAAGTATACGTTCTCCTGGAACCGGCAAGCAACCTGGAAATTGAAGAAACCCTTGGGAATCTGGGAGTAGAAGTGGAACGATCTTTATTTTTAACCGGCTGGACCAGGGATAACACCTGGGCAGAAACTACCGAAGGCTTAACGGTAAAAGAAGCAGCTACGCCTTATTTACCTGAGCTTGTGGGAGGACACGGCCGGGACTCCATTGGCAACACGGTACTTTATGCCAAACGTGGCTTTGACGGGGTCATTCAGCTCGCCCCCTTCACCTGTATCCCTGAAATTGTAGCCCGTACTATCTTGCCCCGGGTGAGTGAGGAACATAATATCCCGGTACTCACATTCTTCCTTGATGAACAAACGGGTAAGGCGGGCATGACTACCAGGCTGGAGGCCTTTGTGGACTTAATGCGGCGTAAAAAAGCCAGCCGTCGAACGGCCTAAAACCCGTGTCAGGAGATAAGCACCTCCATAAAGGGTTATTTAGGGAAGGCAGCAACTGGATTATCATAGAGCTTATCAGCTTACAGTGCAACAGGAAGGGAAAGGATATGAAAGCTTACCTGGGTATAGACGTAGGTTCAGTAAGCACCAACATCGCAATTTTAAGCGAGGCCGGAGAAGTCCTCACCGGCCTTTACTTGCGTACCCGGGGCCGCCCCATTGAAGCAATTCAAACCGGTTTAAAGGTGACCAGGGAGAACCTCAAGCCAGGTATAGAAATAGCGGGTGTCGGCACCACTGGAAGCGGACGCTACCTGGCCGGCGTCATGGTGGGAGCGGACGTTATTAAGAATGAAATCACAGCCCATGCTGTAGCGGCCTCCATGCTGGTGCCCGATGTACAAACGGTACTGGAAATAGGGGGACAGGATTCCAAAATCATTATCCTGCGCAACGGTGTTGTGGTTGACTTTGCCATGAACACCGTCTGCGCAGCCGGTACGGGTTCCTTTCTGGATCAACAGGCCGCCAGGCTGAATATCCCCATTGAGCAATTTGGCGAACTGGCTTTGCAATCAAAGAACTCCGTGCGCATTGCCGGCCGATGCACGGTCTTTGCGGAATCGGATATGATCCATAAACAACAAATGGGCCACGCCCTGCCGGATATTATTAACGGTTTGTGTGAAGCGCTGGTGCGTAACTACCTGAACAACGTGGGCAAGGGTAAGGAGATTTTGCCCCCTGTGGTCTTCCAGGGAGGAGTAGCCGCCAACACCGGTATTAAAGCCGCCTTTGAACGGGCACTGGGCATGCCCGTGCTTGTACCGGAACATCATAAGATCATGGGCGCCATTGGTGCGGCCCAGCTGGCTGCCGAAGAGGTTGCCAGAAGCGGCCGGACTGCTTTTAAAGGCTTTGGTATTACGGAACTCCCTTACCGGACCAGAAGCTTCGAGTGTGACGGTTGTCCCAATGCCTGTGAAATTGCCGAAATTTATGAAGAGGATCGGGTTATCGGCCGCTGGGGGGCCCGCTGCCCCCGTTGGGATGTAATTTAGAGAGAGGAGAGAACCCCTTGTCGCAAAAAGTAGCTCTAATTGTTACCTGGTTGTTGCTGGGATTGATGGTGGGCAACGGTCTCTGGGTGGCCTGGGATGCTCACCGCCGGGGCAAACCGCTGGGAGAAGTCATTGCCTGGGGCTTGTTTTCGATCGCTTTCTTTGGCATCGGGCTGGCACTGTATCTGATCTGGGGCCGACACCTGCCCCCTGATGCCAGCAAAAGGGGAAAATGAAACATACCAAGCGGCTCTTCCCGTAACCTCAACCGGGACAAGACCAGCCCGCCCTGTTACCCCCAATAATATTCAACCTGCTCATTTCCAATTCTAAGAAACTGGTTTCGGCCGGCCTATTTCCTCCTCTTTTAAAATACCTCCGTCCTTTTGTATACTGTTTGTACTTTTTGTATAGTAACGTAGACTATTCACATTTTATTGAAGTATTGAATACCCATAGATACCCAAAAGCCCGCTTGCGCTCCCCGGGCGTAATCACACTTAAAGCGAAATCTGCCAGAAGTATCTTGGCCATCCTTCTTACCATGTCTACAGATTATACATATCAACCGCAAGCTTAATTGATCAATCTCCATAAAAAATCGAATAGCATAAAGTTTTTTATTTGCTAGACAATTCAGGTATTGTTGCT